>JALXFN010000128.1 GCA_027068975.1 Campylobacteraceae bacterium
TCTTTTGAAAGTCAAAAATATGTTTAAAGTCACCCTTATCTACAGAGTGAGAAGCTTTCACCTCAATGGCTAACATCTCTTCTCCTCTACTCAAAATAAAATCTATCTCTTTTTTGTCGCTAGTATGATAGTGAAACATGTCTGTGTTGTCTACGGCAAAACTAATGTGTTTTTTGAGTTCTGAAAAGATAAAGGTCTCATAAATTTGACCCTTATAGTGAGATTCATTGAGTGTTTTAGCATTTTTTATGCGAAGCATATGACAGGCTATCCCTGTGTCTATCATGTGCAGTTTTGGAGACTTTACAAACTGTTTACCAATGTTTTCAGAATAGGGTCGTACCAATTCAACTTGGTAGAGTTGTGCCAATATGGTTAAAAAGTTGTCTACCATAGAGTCTTTTAGAGCTGTTGCTTTGGCTATTTTTGACTTATTTAAAAGGGTTGCTGTTCTTGGAGCTATGACATTGAAAAATTTAAAAAAGTTGTTTATCTCTCGTATCTCTCCTAACTCTCTTGCATCTCGTTCTATGTAGGTTGAGATGTAGGAGCTAAACCAAAGTCTTCTTTTTAGTTCACTATCTAGCCGTAAAATTTCAGGGTATCCACCTAAGATAATACTCTCTTCTATCACTTTAGAGTCTATTTTATCGCAAGAGAAGTCTCTCTCAAATAGCATATCTACTACATTCTGTGTCGGTTTATTATTTCGCTCCTTTGCACTTAAAGGATAGAGCGAAAGTTCAATAATACGACCTGCTAAAGTATCTTTTGTCTTTTTCATATCTAACAAATTGGCTGAACCTGTGAGTAGATAGCTACCATTAACTCGGTCTTGGTCTACATCTATTTTAATCGCTTCTAACAGATTGGGAGCTTTTTGAATCTCATCAATACAGATTGGTTTTTCAATTCTATTGATAAGACCTTTAGGGTTTTCAATTGCTGTTACTCTCAAATCTACATCATCAAGAGTGACATAGTTTTGAAAAAAATTTGAGGAGAGTGTCGATTTCCCAACCTGTCTTGCCCCACTAAGAAGAACAATCGGAGAGATTTCTAAGGCTGTTTCTAAGAGGGGAGCAATGCTTCTTTTTATCATTAATAAACCCTTTTTTCTAAATTATACCCTTATAAGGTTAAAATTTTATACTTTGTATAGGTGTTTTTATCTATTACCTGTTAAAACTACACCTCTACCTTATAATCCAACATCACCTCATCACCCGTCATACCACGAAAACCCCAATGACTCGCAGGGGCTTCTTGTATGCATATCTCTACATCGTGTGGTGCGATGCCTACTTTCTCTTCTATGGCTTCAAAAAGGCTCTTTATGAGCTGTTTTTTCGTATCAACAGTTCGCCCCTCTATCATCATAATCTCTATGATGGTGTAGGCATCGCTTCTGCCTACACCATAAAGCATATCTTCTTTTGCCATAGGGAAAAAACGATGAAAACGTTTCTCTTTGGGAAAAGCTAAGACCTCTACTACCACCTCATGAATGGTTTTTGAAAGTAATTCTTTTAGTGGGTTTAATTCTTTGTCTATGCCATATATTTTAATCTGTGCCATGGGATACCTTTAACATCTCATCTCCTCCTTGTTGAAACTCATACTCTGTTTTCATAATCTCACTTTTATAACCTCTCTTCGCCAACACCTCTCGTACCTTGTCAAGATGTGGAGAGTAGATATTGTTTAGTGTCTTTAGTGGAAAAATCCTCACCTCATTTGCCACACGTAGCATCTCAAAAATAGCGTTTAAGTGAAACTCAAAGTCCAAATGTTCACTATATAAAAAGAGAAAATGAGAGCTTAATGCCAAATCAAAACTTCTATCTTCAAAAGATAAGTTCGGAAGCATCTCAAAACGATAACGTTTCTGCTCTAAGCCTTGTTGATAGTCGGCTAGAAATGCTCTCATGGCTGACATACGTATGCTCTCTAACTCATCAGGGTTTTTGATGTTTTTCCATACAAAATTGCTACTGTATTGGCGTACCATACCCATCACCTCTACGGCTACTTCATCTATACGTTTAGTGAGTTGCTCTTTTGTAAACTCGTAAATTGGGTCGATGGAGGTGACATCTCCTCCAAGTGCTGTTAACTCTGCATTAAAAGATGATGGACCATCTCCACAGCCTAGTATTTTCTTTTGTAAATCTTCTTTGCTTAGAGAGAACATTGTTTTGTACTCCTCTAAGTTTCTACCCCATGGGACAATGCTGTTTAGTTTGTAGTTCATGTTCATAATGATTTCCGTAGGGTGCAATTGCCATTGCACCACTTATTTGTATATAAAATTGTGTTGTAATTTTAAACGGTGCGATGGCAATCGCACCCTACGTGCATGTGTAAAAAAAAATGATAATAGTTATCGGTGAAAAGAAAAGAAGTAGGCTAAAGCCAAGATTTAAGGAGTCTGTTTATAATTTGCATAAGTAATACTGTTTTCATGTTTTGCTCCTTAAAGTTTATTTGTATATGAAAGTGTAGTTAAATTTTTTTGATTTGTCAATTCAAAATACCCCAAATTACCTCATTAAACCTCTCATACTCCTCTGTAATGGGGCTATGTGCTGAGTTTTCAAAAGTAAAAAACTCTTTTTTAGGAGCTTCAAGCCTATCAAAATACTCTTTTGCCAATCTATAAGATACTTGATAATCATACAGCCCTTGAAAAATATATACAGGTACATCGACTTTGAGTATATCTTCATGAAAGTTAATCGATACCACATCATGCCATAAACATTTTAAAGAGTATAATGCCGATGGGACAAACATTATCTTATCTTTTAAAGTATATTCAGGTGCAAACAGAAAATCTTTTAAAAATTTCAACATACTCACTTTTTGATGATATGTTCCACCATATTTAAGTAGATACTTTCGATGTACTCGCAAATAACTATCCCACTCTTTTACATCTGCTAATGGTTTAGGAAGCTTTAAAGTGTTAAGTTTTCTTATACCTCTTTTATCATTAAGCTCAATCGCTCTGCTTTTTACCCACTCCAACGACTCTTTTTCAGCTTCATATTGGTTGGTTACTTGACCTATACCCAAATAGGCATAAAAAAGCTCAGGATATTTTTGTACGGTCAAGAGGCCCAACATACTACCCCAAGAGTGACCCATAATGTATATTTTCTCTTTATTGAATTTTTTTGCCAAATAGTCACTAAGCTCTTTTGTATCTTCGATAAGTTGTTTCGTAGTTAGATGACATTTTTTCTTATCTTTACAGTATGATTTTCCTGCCCCTCTTTGCTCCCAATAGACCATAATAAAATGTTTTTGTAACGCACTGTTCTCCTCTTTCATAATGAAATACTCAGGAACGCCTGGACCACCGTGCAAGAAGAGCATCAGAGGTTTAGTGGTGTCTTCTGTTTGTATAATCATATACTGTTCAACTCCACCAAGTTCTAATTGTTCTACACTATTTATTGACATATTTTATCTCCTGAGTCTAGCTTTTAACTACTCTCTACCCCTCCAACAACCACTTCCACATAGGAACAACCACTATCTTTTTCCCCTCTATCTCAATCGTCTCATCTCTATTAGCTGTAACCAAATAGGAGCTATCAAGTTTAAAATACTCCATGCCCTCAAGC
This sequence comes from Campylobacteraceae bacterium, assembly GCA_027068975.1. Taxonomy (GTDB): domain Bacteria; phylum Campylobacterota; class Campylobacteria; order Campylobacterales; family Sulfurovaceae; genus UBA1140. The sequence continues at coordinate 3,633 of JALXFN010000128.1, forward strand.
AAAGCTTTAAGCTCTCTTTGTAGAGTTCTTTCATCTTCAATAGCATAAGAGACATTAACCAAATACTCTTTATCCTCTTTCATATACAAATCAACCTCTTGAGTCTGCTTAAAGTAGTAAACCTCTCTACTTTTTCGACGCAGGTGCAAAAATGCCATATTTTCATAGAGTTTAGAGTAGTCATCAGATAGAGAAATGGAGAAAAGCTTTTTAAAACCATTATCAATCGCATAGAGCTTTTTAGGGTTTCGTTGCTCCTCTCGT
>JALXFN010000129.1 GCA_027068975.1 Campylobacteraceae bacterium
GATGTGAAGTGGTCATAACCTGGGGCAATGTCGGTAGTGAGGGGTCCAAGTGTATAGAATGGTGCTTCGTGACACACATCTAGCTGTTTGTCCATATTCTCTTTAATCATGTGCATTGGAACGTGACCAGGCCCTTCAATAATACACTGAACATCATGCTCCCAAGCAATCTTTGTTAAACGTCCTAACTCTTCAAGCTCTCCAAACTGTGCTTCGTCATTGGCATCTGCACCTGAACCTGGGCGTAGACCATCACCTAGTGAGAATGTAACGTCATAAGTTTTCATAATCTCACAAATCTCTTCAAAGTGAGTATTTAAGAAGTTCTCTTTGTGGTGGTGAATCATCCACTTAGCCATAATGGCCCCACCTCTACTTACAATACCTGTTACACGTTTAGCTGTCATTGGAACATGGTGTAGAAGTAATCCTGCATGAATGGTAAAGTAGTCTACCCCTTGCTCTGCTTGTTCAATAAGTGTATCACGGAATACTTCCCAAGTTAAATCTTCTGCAACTCCATTTACCTTTTCAAGTGCTTGGTAGATTGGTACTGTTCCAATAGGAGTTGGAGAGTTACGTAAAATCCAGTCACGTGTGGTGTGAATATTTTTACCTGTACTTAAATCCATAACCGTATCAGCCCCCCAACGTGTTGACCATACCATCTTTTCAACCTCTTCTGCAATGCTTGAAGTTGTTGCAGAGTTACCAATGTTGGCATTGACTTTTACTAGAAAGTTACGACCAATAATCATCGGCTCAACCTCTGGGTGGTTAATATTACATGGAATAACAGCACGACCCTCTGCAATCTCTTGGCGTACAAACTCTGGTGTAATTTTTTCAGGAAGATTTGCTCCAAAACTCTCACCCTTGAGACGCTCTTCTCTCTCTGGGTTAGAGAGGTACTCTTTTGCCATCTCTATATCTTGGTTTTCACGAATAGCAACAAACTCCATCTCAGGAGTAATAATCCCTTGACGTGCATACCAAAGTTGAGAGACATTACGACCTTTTTTAGCTCTAAGAGGGGTTCTAACTAGCCCCTTTGCTCCTGCTGTTACAAAGTCGAGTTGCTCTTCGGTAGAGTATCCGTTGTCTTGTGGAGCCATAATTCGCCCCTCATACTCCTCTACATCTCCACGAGCCATAATCCACTCTTTTCTAATAGCAGGGATTCCCTCTCCTACATCAATCTCAACAGTTGGGTCTGTGTAGGGTCCCGAGGTATCGTAAACTCTAAGTTTAGTATCGTTAGAGAGGGTGATTTCACGCACAGGTACACGAATGTCTTTATGAATTTCACCTTTTAAATATACTTTTTTTGAAGCAGGAAAAGGCTCTCTTGTTAAAAGCTCATTTGAGGTGGTTAGTGTGTCTTTATAATTTTTTGTCATGGGTAAATCCTAAAATTTTATTTAGGAGGAGAAGGGTAGATAGATTAAGATGTTGTTAAACTAATCATTAACTCTTCTCTTCCTTACGCTGGGGTTATCCAGTTCAAGTTCCACGGGTTATTCTCAGCTTTTGCCACCAATTGGCATTAGCACCCCGAGAGATGAATTCAATTTATACATTATAAAAAATTAGATATTACTTAAAAATGTGTTATTTAGGAGTAAAATTATCGGATTTAAATTTTAAGGTAGAGTATTTTTCTACGTTAGGGGCGTATAGAGAGTTTTAGAAATGGATAAAGCCATGATAAAGAATCATGGCTTTATTTTCAGTTTTTTATGATTTGTACGTTTGGTATTTAGTGCCTCACATGCTTTAACTTTTAGCTCTTAACTTCGTACTGCTCTCGACCCATTTTATAGAGGTCATTTCCTTGTGTATCATTTACAACAGTTACAGGAAAATCTTCAACAGTAATTTTACGAACAGCTTCAGGTCCTAACTCAGGGTAGGCTATAACCTCTGCTGACTTAATCTGTTTACCAAGTAAAGCACCAGCTCCACCTGTAGCACCAAAGTAGATTCCATCATAAGCTACACAAGCATCTTTTACCTCTTGACTTCTACCCCCTTTTCCTATCATCCCTTTTGAGCCATTTTTAAGCATGGTTGGGGAGAATGAGTCCATTCTATATGAGGTAGTAGGTCCAGCACTTCCTATTGGGTCACCCGGTTTTGGAGGAGTAGGTCCTACAAAATAGATAACAGAACCCTCTAAATCGAAAGGTAACTCTTTACCCTCTTCAATGAGTTTAACAAGTCTACTATGTGCAGCATCTCTTGCTGTATAGATAGTTCCATTAAGTAAAACTGTATCACCAGCTACTAATTTTTTTGTATCTTCAGAAGTTAATGGGGTTGTTAATGAATAAGTTGCCATCTATTTTCCTTTATATAGTAATATGTGTATGTCTTGAACTGTGACACTGAACGTTTACAGAGACAGGTAGAGAAGCGATGTGACAAGGGTTAGCCTCGATATGAACAGCTAGAGCAGTCTTTGTTCCACCCATACCCATAGCACCAATTCCAAGATTATTAATTTCAGTCAATATTCTCTCCTCTAACTCTGCCATTTCAGGGTCTGGATTTGTGGTCTCTAGGTCTCTAAATAGAGCGTGTTTTGAGCTAATAACAGCCTTTTCAAATGTTCCACCAATTCCAACTCCAACAGTAATAGGAGGACAAGGGTTTCCACCAGCGTCAGAGATAACCTCTTTTACATACTCTACAATCCCATCTTTACCAGCAGCAGGTGGGAAGACTCTAGCACGGCTTACATTTTCGCTTCCACCACCTTTAGCAGCATACTCAATGTCTATTTTATCACCCTCTACAATATCAAAATGAATAATTGCAGGTAGGTTATAGCCGACAGAGTCTTTTAGGTTTAGACGGCTAAATGGTTCACAAGTAGAGGCTCTTAAGTACCCCTCTGTGTAACCTTGCTCTGTTCCTTTATTGATAGCATCTCTAAGAAGACCACCTTTGATGCGTACCTCTTCTCCAACATTTACAAAGAAAACAGCTAAACCTGTATCTTGACAGAGTGGGCGTTTCTCATCTTTGGCAATGGTTGCATTTTCAAGAAGTTGGCGAATAACCTCTTTACTTACTGGTGATTTCTCCTCCTCCATTGCTTTTTCTAATGCATCATAAGTATCTTGTGGCAAGTCTGTACCACAATGCATAATCATATCTTTAACGGCTTTGACCACAACGTCAAATTCTATTTCTCTCATAAAAGCTCCTATTCTTACAATTTTTCTCATTCTACACTTTGAATTGTTAATAATTTATGAATGGCATATAGGAGTTTAATAGCTTTAGACTTTTGTGAGATTTGGTAGCGTATGATAGTTTAGTTTTAAAAGAAGTTATATATTTTTAGTATATTTATTAATATTAAAAATACATATTAATTATTTGTTTCTTTTTGTAACGTTTTTAAAAAAAAATATAAGAAAAATTTTATATTTTTTTTTGATGAAAATGAGTTGTAAAATTTTACATTTTAAATTATTGTTTCAATATCACTCATGAATTCTTCATTTGTAACATATAAAATTATTTTATATGTTATTTTATTGTAATTTATATGCTAGGTATTTTTTTATATTATTATTTATGTTACTTATGTCTTAAAAAATTAAACTAAAATTAAATAAATATATAAAAAAATATTTTATATAATAAAATATATTTCTGTATTTTATGTATAATTAAAATACAAGAAAAACAAAAGGAAAGATAATGGAAAGAGAAAGGGTTTCGGTATTGATGAAAACACTGTTTTTATCAAGTTCAATGATGTTTTTAACAGCTTGTGGAGGAGGCTCAACAAGTCAAGTAAAAACAGAGCATTCTATTAAAGAGGTAGCTGCTTTAGTTAAAACGC
>JALXFN010000130.1 GCA_027068975.1 Campylobacteraceae bacterium
AACAAAGACCGCAGCTAAAATGTTATAAATAACGTGGTGACCCTTCATGGATTCGAACCATGGGCCCACTCCTTAAAAGGGAGTTGCTCTACCAACTGAGCTAAAAGGTCATTTTTTAACTTACCTTTGCGATAAGTGGACGGAATTATAGCCTATGATAAATTATATGTCAAGAGTTTTTTGTTAAATTATAAATTATTTTTAAAAATAGCTATGGCTGTATCAGTTGCTTGTTCTTGAACAGTTTCTCTATCTCCTAGAAAAAGATGATGTTCTACGATTAGATGATTTTTTATACAGACACCTAAATAGACAGTTCCCACTGGTTTTTCATCTGTTCCACCTGTTGGTCCTGCTATGCCACTAACAGCTATGCTATGGTCTGCATTTGCCATTTTTTTAATACCTTTAAGCATCTCTGCCACGCACTCTGCACTAACAGCACCATGTTTTATAAGTGTCTCTTCTTTTACTCCCAACCATAATGATTTAATCTCATTAGCATAACTGACAACAGAGCCATTTAGTACCGATGATGCTCCTGAGATGGCTGTAAAAGCTGAAGCGATGCGTCCACCTGTGCAAGACTCGGCAAAGGTTATAGTTTGGTTTTTTGCTTTTAGTATATTTATTATCTCTATAGTGTTTTGTTTTGTAGTATTATTTTTCATAGAGCAATTATAACATACCGTAGGTTCGATTTTATCGAACGCGTTATTAAAATTTAATTTTCAAAAAAATATTATTTTGTTTTTTGTGTTTAGTTTTGATGTTCGATGAAATCGAACCTACGGAATATAAACATTGTTTGATAAAGTATAACTATCTTTTAGCTATAATTCCACCAATTAATATTTTAAGGTATATATCTATGGAATTTAAAGATACACTTCTTCTACCAAAAACAAAATTTCCTATGCGTGGAAATCTCCCAAATAACGAACCTAAACGATACCAAGCATGGTACGATGCAAATATGTACGAGCAGATGAAAACGAAGCGTGAAGGTGCTGAAATGTTTACCTTACATGATGGTCCTCCTTATGCTAATGGTGATATTCATATTGGTCATGCTCTCAATAAAACACTAAAAGATATTATTTTAAAATACAACTATTTTCAAGGTAAATCGGTACGAATGACTCCAGGTTGGGACTGTCATGGGCTTCCTATTGAGCAAAAAGTTGAAGATAAAATGGGAACAGCTAAAAAAGAGACGCTCTCTATCTCTAAATTTCGTGAAATTTGTCGTATTACAGCTCAAAAGGCTGTTGATGGTCAGAAAAAAGGGTTTAAACAGCTTGGAATCATGGCAGATTGGGAAAACCCTTACATCACTATGGATTTTAAATTTGAAGCCAATATCTATAGAACTCTTTGTGAAGTGGCAAAAAAAGGTCTGCTTGTAGAGCGTCATAAACCTATCTTTTGGTCATGGGCTGCAAGAACAGCTTTGGCTGATGCAGAGGTGGAGTATGAGGACAAAGAAGACTACACGATGTATGTCAACTTTGAGCTTTCAGATATGGCTAAAGAGAAGCTTGGTATTGAGGGTAATGCTGGTGTTGTTATCTGGACAACTACACCTTGGACATTACCTGCAAATACAGGAATTTCACTTAACCCAGAAGAGATGTATGTTTTAACTGATGATGGACATATAGTAGCCCAAGCTCGTTATGATGCCATGATAGAAGAGGGTGTTATAGCAGGTCATTCAAGTAGAAAAATATCGGCTAAAGAGCTTGATGGACTTTTAGCGATTAACCCTCTAAATGGTAGAAGTTCTAAGATAGTTCTAGGTGACCATGTTCTTATGGATGGTGGTACAGGTTGTGTTCATACCGCTCCTGGGCATGGTGAAGATGACTATAAAGTAGGGCTTAAAAATGGACTAGAAGTAGTAATGCCTGTTGATGAACGTGGATGCTATGATGAGTCGGTAGTAGGGCTTAACCTGCTTCCAAATGCCGAAGAGTTTGTGGGAATGCATATCTTTAAAGCCAATGAGAAGATTTTAGAACTTCTTGGAGATTCACTTCTTAAAGTAGGGAAATTTACGCACTCATACCCACACTGTTGGAGAACTAAAAAACCTCTTATCTATAGAGCAACGAATCAATGGTTTATCTCTGTAGATGATAAACCTGATGGTTCAGATGAGACACTTAGGGAGTCAGCTCTTAGCTCACTTGAAGAGGTTAAATTTTACCCTAAAAGTTCAGAAAACAGATTAAAACCTATGGTAGATGGAAGACCTGATTGGTGTATCTCTCGTCAACGTTCTTGGGGTGTTCCAATAGCATTCTTTAGAGTGAAAGCAACCAAAAAAGTAATTTTTGATGAGAAGGTTTTAGACTTTATTGCTGATATCTTTGAAGAGAAAGGTACAGATGTTTGGTATGACATGGAGATAGAAGAGCTTCTTCACCCTGAGTGTGAGTACAAAGCAGATGAGCTTGAAAAAGTAGGGCATATTTTAGATGTATGGTTTGACTCTGGTTCTACATGGAATGCTGTTTTAGAGAGTGGGAATTATGATGCAGGTGAGTATCCAGCTTCACTTTACATTGAAGGGTCTGACCAACATAGAGGATGGTTCCAAACTTCACTGCTCTTAAGCTCTGCTATTCATCAGAAATCACCATACAAAACATTGATAACTCATGGTTTCACTGTTGATGCTAAGGGTGAAAAGATGTCTAAGTCAAAGGGGAATGTTATCGCTCCTGATAAAGTAATTAAGCAGTATGGTTCAGAAATTTTACGTCTTTGGGTTGCTCTGTCTGACTATCAACATGACCTAAAAATTTCAGATGGGATTTTACAGCAGACAGCTGAACAGTATAGAAAACTGAGAAATACATTTAGATTTTTAATGGCAAATGTGGATGGTTTAGAGAGAGTAGTAGAGCCAAGTGAATATAATGAGATAGACAGATGGATTTTAGGAAAAGCTAAAGAGGTATTTGACTCTGTAAATGCTTCATTTACTGATTATGATTTCTTAAGAGGGTTTGCAACACTAAATAACTTTGTAACCAATGAGTTAAGTGGAATCTATATGGACATTACTAAAGACAGACTCTATTGTGATGCTAAAAATTCAGCTACTAGAATGTCAACACAGTCAGCAATGGTACTTATAGCTAAAGCTATGATGGCACTGGTAGCTCCTGTTCTTACGTATACGGTAGATGAGGTGTTGGACTATGCACCTGATATTGTAAAAGGTGACATGGAGTCTGTATTTGACTTAGTATATGAATCGTTACCAGATGTGGGGGAAGCTTTTGATGACACACTACTTGTAGAGGCTCGTGGTAAATTCTCAGAGTCGATTGATAAACTCAAAAAAGAGAAACTTATTAAGTCTACACTAGAGCTTGAAATTCAAGGTGATGCAGGTGCATTTGCTATTGAAGATGCTAAAAACTTAGAAGATTGGTTTATGGTTTCAGCTATTAAAAGTAGCTGTTCTGGTGAGCAAGTAGGGTCGTTTGAGCTTGATGGTATGAGTTTTACAGTCCACAAAGCAGAAAAGGCTAAGTGTCCAAGATGTTGGAGATTTACTTCAATCGATGAAGAGTCTGCTTGTGAAAGATGTGCTGAGGTAGTGGCTTAATGTTTGATTTAACTCAGCCCATAGGTAATGAAATTATTATTGGTTCTATAGTTTTCATCTTACTTGTTGTGGTTGTTGGACTTTTGGTTGTTGAACATTATAAAAAGAGACAAAATAGTTTAGAGATAAAAGATAAAAAATGCATGAAATAGTAGATAACTATAAGCTTTTTGGAGTGGTTTTTGTAACTGTCTCATTGATGGTTATTGTGGTTTATAAATTTCTTTTTGAAAAAGATAATAGAATTGAAGAATCTGATTTCGATTATGAAGAAGAGAGTAAAGTTTCCAATCCTATAGATGTTACTCCTCCTATCGATGATAAAAAGATATTTAATAAATTTTATAAACTTTTACCTCCTGTAGCAGGGAGTATTTTCTTTTTAAGAAACAATGATATGACAATGGTTTTTCATATACGTAGCCTTGATGGTATCTATAAATTTTATGAAGCGTGTAAAAATAATGTATATGTGTTTATGGATGAAGAGCTAGAGGCGTTAAAAAATGATTTTTATCTTGCTGTTGAGCAATATTTATTCACTTTTGAGCTTAACTCTAAAGAGACAAGCAGTGGCTATTATAAGGTTCGTTATAATATAGATGGATTACATGTTCTTGTAGATGACCTTCTAAAAAAATATGATAAATTTGCTTATATTGGACAAAAGAAACTGATTTTGTAATGATAAAAGGAAAAAGATGTTAAAAAATAGAGTTCGTATTATGGATATTTCTACAATATTGCTTTTTTTGAGCTTTAGCTTCTCTTCTCTTTTAGCTCATGGTCAGCCTGATAATCCTATTGGAATAAGCAGTTTTGTGACCTCTATTCCTACCTTTGGTACTTACGAGATAAGTCGAGCTAAAACTCCTGAAGAGAAGAGAAAAGCAAAGCTTATGAAGTTTGTTGATGAAAACTTGGAGCAACTTCAAATAGAGATTGCTAAAGGAGAGGGAGAGACTATGGATACTTTTGCCTCTTTTTATAACATAGCTGACATGAAAGCATGGCGAGAGACACTTCAAGAGAGTTATGAATCTATCTTTTTTATAGGTAAAGTGGCTAAACCTAGTGGAGGAGTCTATGCTTACTTAGACATGTTATCTCGAAAATTTGAGCCATAATATAGACATATTTTTCATTTCTAGTAGAATACTTTTTATGTTAAAATGTCAAAAAAGGAATGCTTGTGATACGTAAAATATTTTTAATAACAATGCTCTCTTCTGTATACCTCTATGCTTCATTAACTCCTGAGCTTTACTTGACTTATGCCATACCTGTGTTCTTATTGCTTATTTTGGTTTGGGCTGTAGATAAGGCATATAAAATCTGGAAAGATATGAATAGCTAAACAAGTTAGCTAATAGTACCAAAACCAAGAGAGAGTTGCTTCTTTCTCTTTTACTCCATCTATATCTTTATACTCATATTTTAAATTCAGAGCTGATTGTTGGTCAAAACTATAGGTTATGAATGGTTCAAGCTCTTTTATCTCTCTATCTTCTATGAACCACTCATTTGACGAAATAAGACCAACTTTTAGATATTTTGATGGATTGTATAGTAGACCTGTATTTATCGCTATGCTCTCTTCATCATGTTTTTTATAATAGAGAGTTGGAGTTATAGTTGTATATCCATAAAGTTTTTTATTTCCAAGTGTAATACCTGCACCTGCTTTTAGATAGCTGTTTAGTTCATCATTAAAGATTCGTTTTCCACCCACTGAAACTTCCCATGAGATGGGTTTAAAAATAGCATCTTGTAGAGCATAGGATTTTATCTCTAAAAGATTGATTTCTTCAAGTTGTAGTTTGTTGTTTTTATAGGTTACTTCGGTATCAAAAAAGCTAATGTAGCTACCTGCAGTATAGCCATAGTCGTTGTCATAAATATCGTGATAAGAGACTTTTGTTCTTGATTTTACTGTTTTATCACTGCTATATGCTATTGAACTTTTTGCTGATAGATGACCATTTTCAGGTGATTCAGGTTGAGGAATTTCTATTTTTTTTATTTTTCCAAGTTTACTTCTGCTTTTTAGTATTTTTAAAAATTTTGGTAAATACTCTTTTTTATCTATTTTATTATTAGAATGTCTTATTTTCAAGAGAGCCGTTGCCAGTTCAAGTGAGGCTATTTTTTCTCTTTTATTTAAGTGTTCTATTTTACTTAAATTGTACTCTTCACTTTTTGCAAACTCTAAAGCTGTATTATTTGTTTTAATCACTTCACTTAATGCTAAAATCTTTTTACGTTGAGAGGGACGATAGAAGTTCTTTTTTACTAAATTTTTAGAGATAATAGCACGTAGAGTATCGATAGGAATTGCTTTAAAGTTAAACTGACTCGTAAGGTTACTCTTTTGTTTTGCTATTTCGATAAGCCATAAAAGATTATAAGAGCAGTTCTCAGCTAAAAAGAAGTAGTCTGCATAGAAGTGACGAATCTCAAAAATATGCAATACTAATCTCTCTATCTCTTCTTGTGATAAATCAAGTCTGTACTCCCAAACATCACGTTGCTCTAAATCAGAGTACTCTTTAAGCTTTTTATAATAAGGAGCTATAGAGTAACGCCCTTGGTATCCACCAAACACTCCTTGATAGGCATAGATAAAACCATTATCTTCAGCAGTTTGAGCAGCATAGTTAACAGCGTAAGAGAGCAGAGGGGTATTGAGATTGTTATCAATACGTAAAAAAGTATGACCAAAAGCAGAAGCAGGAGAGTTTATATGTGCCGAAGCCAAAATAAGCGTGACATATTTTGCTCCTAGCTCTTTTAGTTCTCTGTGTAAGTTTTTACAACGAGGGGTAAATATCTCTTTTTTTAAGTTAGGAAGCTGTTCTAAAATCCATGCAGAACGTGAAGGGTAACGACAAAGCGTAGAGTTTTCATCATCACTTTTGTCTGAAATTAGATGTTCAATAGAGGCTTTTAATTCAGCCTTTGGGTCTCTTTTTCCCTCTTTTGAGAAAAAAAATGCTTTATCATCTATTTCACTCTCTCCATGTTTAAAATGTAGTAGTCTGTGCCATTGAGGGTGTTGTGAGAGTTTAGAAAGTTTATTTTCTGAAAAAAGGGATGTTGCAAAAATAGAAGTACTAAAAAACAACAGCCCCAAAAAGAGTATGAGTGCTTTTTGAACAGCCATTAACATCTAGTAGTGACTACCCGTAATGCACATATAGTCATAACAAAATCCTTTTAAATCTAATTTTATTAGAATAAGTATAATAGCATATTTTCACAAAAAGATGGGGCTTCTAAAACGTTAAAAGGTGGCTTATGTCACAAATTAAAATAGTATAAAAGAGAAACTATTATTATAATTTGGTATAATCACGCAATTTTTATATTTAGCATAATATAGGTTAGGAAAAACAGTGATTACATTAAAAGAAGCATTAACAAAAAGCAATGAAGAGCTTGAAGCACTCAAAGTTGAGATGGAAGCCAAAGCCAAAGAGGGTGGGCTAAATGCCTATATTGACTTCGCTTCAGCTGGTGAGGGTGTGCCTATTCTTATTAAAGACAACATTCAAGTAAAAGATTGGTCTGTAACTTCTGGTTCGCAGATTCTTCAAGGGTATGTGGCTCCTTATAATGCGACAGTTATAGAAAACCTAAAAGCTAAAGGTTTCTCTGCCTTTGGACGTGCAAATATGGATGAGTTTGCTATGGGTTCCACTACAGAGAGCTCTTTTTATGGTGTGACCAAAAACCCTTATGGAGATAACAGAGTTCCAGGTGGTTCATCGGGTGGTTCTGCTGCTGCTGTAGCAGGTGGAATCGCTATTGCTGCTCTTGGTTCTGACACGGGTGGCTCTATTCGTCAACCAGCTGCTTACTGTGGTTGTGTTGGAATGAAACCTACCTATGGTCGTGTAAGTCGTTTTGGTTTAGCCTCTTATGCTTCAAGCCTTGACCAGATAGGTCCCATAACTCAAAATGTGGAAGATGCAGCCATTTTATATGATGCTATTGCTTCACATGATGAAAAAGACTCAACCTGTTCAACTTTAGAGTTGACACCTGTTGCTGAAAATTTAAACCCTGATAGAAAGCTTACTATTGCTGTTATTGACAACTATGTTTCAGAAGCGAGTCAAGATATTCAAGATGCTTATGCTAAAACAGTTAAGGTGTTAAAAGAGGCTGGTCATACGATAATACATAAAAATATGGCAAATACCAAGTATGATATTGCTACGTATTATATAGTTGCAACAGCAGAGGCGACAACCAACTTAGCACGTTATGATGGTATTCGTTATGGTAAACGTGTTGAGGGTGCGAACCTTGAAGAGACGTTTAGAAATACCAGAGCACAATTTGGTGATGAGGTAAAAAGAAGAATCATGCTTGGTAACTTTGTTCTCTCAGCTGGTTACTACGATGCCTACTATGTGAAAGCTCAAAAAGTAAGACATCTAATTCGTGATGAGTTTAATGCTATTTTTGAAGAGGCAGATTTAATTTTGTCTCCTGTGGCTCCTACGGTTGCACCTAAAATAGGTTCTATTCATGACCCACTAGAGATGTATAAGTCTGATATGTATACCATCGCAATTAACCTTGCTGGTCTTCCTGCACTCTCTTTGCCTGTGGCAAAAGATGCACAAGGTATGCCAATAGGTCTTCAACTAATAGGAAAAGCATTTAACGAACAAGCTGTGTTTGATGGGGCATTGAGCCTTGAGAACGCTATAAATTACACAAAATAAAGGAAACCTCTACATGAATATTAAGAAAAAAGCATTGACATTTGAAGACGTACTCTTAGTACCACAACACTCGACAGTACTTCCTAAAGAGGTTTGCATTAAGACCAATTTAACTAAACGTGTAAGATTAAATATACCTTTAGTATCTGCTGCGATGGATACTGTAACTGAATACAGAGCTGCTATTGCTATGGCTCACCTTGGTGGGATAGGAATTATTCATAAAAACATGGATATTGAAGCTCAGGCAAAGCAGATTTCAAAAGTGAAAAAGTCAGAGAGTGGAATTATTATTGACCCTATTTATATCTCAGCTAACAAAACAGTAGCAGATGCAGATGCTTTAATGGGGGAGTATAAAATTTCAGGTGTTCCTGTTGTTGATGAGAAGATGAAGCTTCTTGGGATTATTACCAACCGTGACATGCGTTTTATTACCGATATGTCAGCCGTAATAGAAGATGTCATGACCAAAGCACCACTGGTAACTGCAAAAGCAGGAACAACACTAGATGAAGCAGGTAAAATACTACAAGAACATAAGATTGAAAAGTTACCGATTGTTGATGACAATGATATTCTTCAAGGTCTTATTACTATTAAAGATATTGAAAAAAGAGAAAAATTCCCAAATGCAAACAAAGATGAGCATGGACGGCTTAGAGTAGGGGCAGCTATTGGTGTTGGTCAACTTGACCGTGCAATTGCCTTGGTTGAAGCAGGTGTTGATGTTATTGTTCTTGATTCTGCTCATGGTCACTCTCAAGGGATTATAGATACACTTAAAGAGATAAAAGCAAATCTTGATGTAGATGTAATTGCAGGGAATATTGCTTCAGGTGCTGCAGCTAAAGATTTAATCGAAGCTGGTGCTGACGCTGTTAAAGTGGGGATTGGACCAGGGTCAATCTGTACTACTAGAATTGTAACAGGTGTGGGTGTACCTCAAATTTCAGCTATTGATGAAGTAGCACAAGTAGCTAATGCTTTAGGTGTACCTGTTATTGCTGATGGTGGAGTTCGTTTCTCTGGTGATTTAGCTAAAGCTCTAGCAGTGGGGGCTAGTTCGGTTATGCTTGGTTCAGCACTAGCTGGAACCTATGAAGCTCCTGGTGAGATGATTTTGTTTAACGGTAGACAGTTTAAAGAGTATCGTGGTATGGGAAGTATTGGAGCCATGAGTAAAGGAAGCACAGACCGTTATTTTCAAGAGGGTACAGCAGCTGATAAGTTGGTTCCTGAAGGAATTGAAGGACGTGTACCTTACAGAGGGAAAATCGCTTCTGTGGTTCACCAAATGATAGGTGGTCTACGTGCATCTATGGGGTACTGTGGTTCAGAGTCTATTAAAACATTTTGGGAAAAGGCTGAATTTGTTGAGATTACTTCAGCAGGTTTAAGTGAAAGTCATGTTCATGATGTTACCATTACGAAAGAGTCACCTAATTATCACTCATAAGTAAGGAAATAAGTTCTTTATGAGTATCTTTAAAACAAAATTAAAAATGTTTTGGGTATAATCTCAAACTTTTTAAAATAACAACAATTACTGAAGGGTTTGCAATGTACGCAATCATTAAAGCAAGTGGTCAACAATTCAAAGTTCAAGAGGGTGATATTATCTGTTTTGACAAAATGAGTTTAGAGCCAAAAAGTGCTGTAGAATTCAAAGAAGTTCTAGCACTAGACAACGGTGACTTAACTGTAGGTACTCCTTTTGTAGAGGGTGCAGTGGTTAAAGGTGAGGTGATTAACGAAGGTCGTGATAAAAAAGTTATCATCTATAAAAAACGAAGAAGAAAAGATTCAAAGCTTAAAAGAGGTTTCAGAAGAGACTTTACTAGAGTTAGAATCACATCTATAGCATAAGGAGCATAATATGGCACACAAAAAAGGTCAAGGTTCTACGCAGAATAACCGTGATTCAGCTGGTCGTAGACTAGGTGTTAAGAAATATGGTGGGGAAGCAGTAATTCCTGGTAATATTATTATTAGACAAAGAGGAACAAAAGTTCACGCTGGTACAGGTGTTGGAATGGGTAAAGATCATACAATCTTTGCAACAGTTGAAGGTGTTGTTGAATTTAGCAATGTTTCACGTGGTAAAAAAAGAGTTTCTGTAGTACCTGCATAATCTTTAAATTGGATAGATGGAGTCTTAAAACTCTCATCTATTTATACAGCTTTTGAATGCTGTCTCTCATACTCTAAATCAATCTCTATCATAGTTTTATAATCAACTATTCCATTAACCTTTAGGTTGTGTATTGCTTGAAATTCTTTTACAGCTCTATTGGTCTCTTTTCCAAAAACACCATCTTCAACCAGATTTTCTCCGATTTCATTTAGATTTTTTTGTAAAATATATACCATAATGCTTTTGGTACCAATGTTTAGATTTTCAAAATCATAGTTCTTGTTTTGCATAACAATTCTCCTTTGTAATTTTTCTTTTAATATAGCTCCATCTGAATAATACATAAAAGATGGCTGTTTATCTATAAAGCGATATTGGTATATTAAATATAAAATAAATTCTAAAGTTTTTATCTATGTGAAATCTAATTAAATATAATTATTATAAAAAAATATGTTTTTTTATGTGAAGTTATTTTGTATTTATGAGTAAAAACAAGCCAATATGGTAGTAAATGTGAAATTTTTTTATAAACTAAAGATGGTTTTTTTTAAATGTGAAAAAAAATCTCTTTTTTTAATTTTGAAAATATTTTAAAAAATATTAAAAATGTTTCAATTTTTCTCAAAAAGTTACACTTTTATTATAAAGATATATCTTTTACCTTGTTTTATTGACAATTTATATAGTAAAAAGTTTGTTAGAGTAGTTTTAGTTTCAATACACCCACATGCTCTTTTAGGTATAATTCCAACAATTATTGAAGGGGTAGACCGATACGTTTACCCATGAAGGAAGTATATGTTCGTAGATAGTGTAGATATAATGCTAAGTTCAGGTAAAGGTGGAGCAGGTTGTGTTTCATTTTGGACTGAAAAGTTTGTAGTTAAAGGTGGTCCAGATGGTGGCGATGGTGGAAAAGGGGGTAATGTCTATTTTCTAGTAGACAACAATACCGATACACTATCAGCATTAAGAGGTCGCAACCATATAAAAGCAGAAAATGGGCAACCTGGAGAAGGTCGTAAACGTTATGGTCGTAAAGGTAAAAGTGTAGATATTATAGTGCCTCCAGGAACACAGGTAATTGACCAAGAGAGTGGTGAGGTACTTCTAGATTTGTTAGAAGAGGGGCAAAGAGTTCTTTTTCTTGAAGGTGGAAAAGGTGGGCTGGGAAACATGCACTTTAAAAATGCTTCAAATCAAAGACCAACCTATGCTCAACCTGGACTTCCTGGTGTAACTAAAAAGCTTAGGCTTGAAATGAAACTCATAGCTGATGTTGGTTTGGTGGGATATCCTAGCGTAGGTAAATCTACACTTATCTCAGCCATTTCAAATGCACGTCCAAAAGTTGCCTCTTATGAGTTTACAACATTGACTCCAAATCTTGGTGTGGTGATGGTTGGGGAGTATGACTCCTTTATGATGGCAGATATTCCAGGAATTATAGAGGGGGCAAGTGATGGTCGTGGTTTAGGTCTTGAGTTTTTAAAACATATTGAGAGAACCAAAACACTACTTTTGCTTGTAGATGCGGCAAATTATCGTGAAATGAAATATCAGTATCAAACACTCTTGGTTGAGTTAGAACGTTATTCTGAAGAGTTGGCTGGAAGAAGATTTGCTGTTGCCATTACAAAGTGTGATACTTTTCCCGTTGAAGAGGTCAATGAGTTAACAGAACAGTTCCTAAAAGATATTGGTTTAGAAGCAAACAAAACACTTCATAAATATAAAGCCAATAAAGAGTACAGTTCTTATGGTTTCGTGGAAGATTTTGGTGTAGAGTTACCAAAAGATGAACCTCTTTTTGTTTTACCAATTTCATCTATCTCTCATTTAAACACAGAAGCTTTACGTTATATACTTAAATCTTTTGTCAATTCAGTTACAGAACAAGAGAAAGAGGACAATGAGTAAGCCTAATGAGTATCAACGGATTGTTATAAAAGTTGGTTCTCATGTATTGACTGAAGAGGGAACTGTTTCAAAAGAGAGAATGAGTAACTTTGTTGAACTTGTTGCGTCTATTATGGCAAAGGGTATAGAGGTTATTGTTGTTAGTTCGGGAGCTGTTTCAGCAGGATATACGGTTTTACCTTTAGATAGATGGTCTGTAGGAAACAAGCAAGTACTTGCAGCCATAGGTCAACCACTACTACTCAAAATGTATCAAGAAAAGTTTGCAAAACATAATATCGTCTGTTCACAAGTTCTTTTGAGTGCAGCTGATTTGGACTCTAAAAAACGAACACATTTAGCACAAGTTGCAATGGATGGTCTACTCTCTAATGGTGTGGTGCCTATTATCAATGAAAATGATGTGATAGCTACAGAAGAGTTAGAGTTTGGAGACAATGACCAACTATCTGCATATGTGGCAGAAAATTTTAATGCAGAGTTGTTGGTGATACTTTCAGACATAGATGCTCTTTATGATAAAGACCCACATAAGTTTGATGATGCAGTAGTTCGTAAAGAGGTTTCAACTCTTACAGAAGAGGAGTTAACTGCCCCAAGCACAGCAAATAATGAGTTTGCAACTGGTGGAATAGTTACCAAACTAAAAGCCGCAGATTTTTTACTGAAACATAACAAGAAAATGTTTTTAGCAACGGGGTTTGGTTTAGAGGATGTAAAAAGTTTTTTACTTGATGGTGTTCAAAAAGGTGGAACGCTTTTCCGTAGGGTATAGACCCTGTCTATACCGTCAAAACCAAATCTAAATTTTATAATACATCACAGTGTAGTCGGGGACTACACCCTTGTATAATACAAACAGAGGTAAAAATGAAAAAAATAGTCTACATGGGAACTCCCCATTATGCAAAAGAGATTTTACAAACACTTATAGCTGATGTTAAAATAGAAATTTCATTGGTTATAACGCAGCCTGATAGAAAAGCAGGACGTAAAAATGAGCTAAAGGCTCCTGATGTTAAAGTTTTGGCTTTGGAGCATAAGCTAGAAATTTTACAGCCTGAAAAGCTTTCGGATGCAGGAGTTTATGAAGCGATAGTTAATGCAAAACCAGACTATATAGTAGTGGCTGCATTTGGACAACTTTTACCAAAAAATATTTTAGATATTGCACCATGCATTAATTTACATGCTTCTCTACTCCCTCAGTATAGAGGGGCAAGTCCTGTTCAACAATCTCTACTTAACAGTGATAAGTTTACAGGCGTAACAGCAATGCTTATGGAAGAGGGATTGGACTCTGGTCCTATTTTAGGGTATCGTTATTTTAAAATTCCTCCAACTATGCTTTTGCCTGAACTAATGAATAGATTGAGTGATGATGCTTGTGCTTTGACCACTGATATTATTCACCGTTTTGAGACTATTGCACCACTAGAACAGAACAGAGCAATGGCTACATATTGTAAAAAGATTAAAAAATCAGATGGTTTGGTTAATTTCTCTTCTGCTTCAGAATTTTATGATAAATATAGAGCATTTGAAGGTTGGCCTGGGATTTTTGTTGAGGGTGGTATGAAGGTTAAAGATGTACAATTACTTGAAACAGAGAGTCAGAATGATGAAGGTAAAATTTTAGAAATTAAGGATAAATCAATAGTTGTAGGTTGTAGTAAAGGTAGCTTGGAGATAGGAGTTTTACAACCAGCATCTAAAAAAGCTGTTAATGCTAAGGCATATTGTGTAGGAAGAGGATTAAAAGTTGGAAATTCTTTGCTTTAATGAGTTGGAATCAACTCAAACATATTTAATAGAAGAGTTAAAAAATAAAAAAATTACTCTGCCGATTGCTGTTATAGCAAAAGAACAGACAAAAGGTATGGGTAGTAGAGATAACTCGTGGGAAGGTGGAGAGGGGAATTTATTTTTCTCTATAGCTATTTCAATAGATGATTTACCTGATGATTTACCATTAAGTTCCGCTTCTATCTATTTTTCTTTTATCATGAAACAAGTTTTATCCGAATATGTAGAAGATATTTGGGTGAAATGGCCTAATGATTTATATCAAAATTCATCAAAAATTGGTGGAACCATAACAAAGAAAATAGATAATATTTTACTTTGTGGAATGGGTATAAATTTACAAAAAAATTCAAATGGCTTTGAAGCTCTAAATCTCAACGTTGAGCCAATAGTTTTATTGAAAAAGTATCTTTTTGCTCTTAAGAACTACCCCTCATGGAAGCATATATTTAGTCAATATAGGATAGAATTCGGAAGAACAAAAGAGTTTTTTGCACATGTTGATGGGGAGTATAAATCCCTTAATAAGGCTATTCTGTCAGAAGACGGTTCACTAATAATAGACAATAAGAGAGTATATAATATAAGATGAGTGAAGTAATTGCAATAGCAAATCAAAAGGGTGGAGTAGGGAAGACAACAACAGCTGTTAACCTTGCTGCAGCATTAGCAAGTAATGGTAAAAAAGTATTAGTAATTGATGCCGATCCTCAAACGAATGCGACTACTAGTTTGGGTTTTAATCGAAATGATTATGAGTATAATATTTATCATGTTTTGATTGGTATTAAAAAAATGTCTGAGGTTATCTTAAAATCAAAATTTAAAAACCTTGATATCGTTCCTGCCAATATTGGTTTGGTAGGTGTTGAAAAAGAGTTTTATGACCCATCAAAGAAAAACCGTGAACTGTTATTAAAAAAAGCCATTAAGCCCATTAATAAGAATTATGATTATATTATTATAGATTCACCTCCTGCTTTAGGCCCTATTACTATTAACTCTTTGGGGGCTGCTGATTCGGTTATTATTCCTATACAGTGTGAGTATTTTGCTTTGGAAGGTTTGGCACAACTGCTCAATACAATTAATCTTCTTAAGAAGTCAATCAATCCTAAGTTAGAGATAAAAGGTTTTTTACCTACAATGTATTCGGTACAAAATAATCTCTCTAAACAAGTGCTTGAGGATTTGGCTCATCATTTTAAAGATAATCTTTTTTTAGATAAGAAAAAAGAGTTTATTATTGTCCCACGTAATATAAAAGTGGCAGAGTCTCCAAGTTATGGAAAACCTGTAACTGAGTATGCACACAAATCAAAAGGTGCTATTGCCTATAATAATTTGGCAAAATGCATTTTAAAAGGTAGATAAAATGGCTTTAGGTAGAGGACTTGGTGCAATATTAGAAGAGGTGGGTCAATCTTATGATAATGAGATGTCTGCTAACAGTACATCTGCTGATCAGATACAAGAGATTGATGTTGATGAGATATCACCCAATCCTTATCAGCCAAGAAAAACTTTTGATAATGAAGCCCTGACTGAGTTAAGTGAGTCTATTAAACGAAATGGTTTACTTCAACCCATTGTTGTTATCCAAAGAGATGAAGGCTACTTGCTTGTAGCAGGAGAGAGAAGACTTCGAGCCCATAAATTAGCTGGTTTAGACACTATAAAAGCTATTATTGCAGACGTTGATATTGATGACGCAAAGCTGAGAGAATTGGCTTTAATAGAAAATATTCAAAGAGAAAATTTAAACTCGATGGAGTTGGCTCACTCTTATGATGAGTTAATTAAAGTTTATGAAATTACACATGATGAGCTTTCGCATGTTGTTAATAAAAGTCGTTCTCAAATTACCAATACATTAAGACTTTTAGCACTCTCTAAATATGTTCAAAAAAAATTAATAACAGGGGCTATTTCACAAGGTCATGCCAAAATTTTGGTGGGATTTGATGATATGGAGCAGAAACGCTTAGTTGATACAATTATCGGTCAAAAACTCTCTGTAAGAGAGAGTGAACTCTTAGCTAAAAAGAAAAAAAATGGTGAGAAAGAAGAGCTAAAAAAGGAGAAAAAAGTAGATTTTATAAAGAGTTATGAAAACTCTTTTAAAGATAAACTTCCTTTTGCCTTTAAGGTCAAAAATAATAGTTTAGAGATAAACTTTAAAGATAATGAAGAAATAGAGAAATTTTTAAAAATGCTACCAAAATAGACAGGTTTTTATTTTAAAACTTCTCTTTGCTACCAATCTACCCAATGCTTTTTTTTAATCTCTTCAATCCCTCTTATATAACAATTTATTAATCATATTATTACATCTTCCAAGTTATAATACGCAAAATTTTTTGGAGGAGTTTGAATGCTTGACTTGAATCCCGGTTTAATGTTGTTCGTTCTTATTGTTTTCTTCTCTCTTCTATTTTTGTTAAATACTATGTTGTTTCAACCATTACTAAAGTTTATGGATGATAGAGATGCAACAATAAAAGCTAATTTAAAAGATGCAGAAGAGATGGCAGGAAACAATGATGAACTGAATACAAAAGCTGATATGCTACTAGGTAAGGCAAAAGCCGAAGCTAATATAATCAGAGAAAAAGCTACTTCTGAAGCGAAAGCTTTAGCAGAGAGTAAAATTGAAAGTAAAGTAAAAGAACTTGATGATAATTACCATAAATTCTTAGCCGAGCTTACAGCAGAGCAAGAAGAGTTGAAAAAATCACTTGCTGCTGAGTTACCTCAATTAAAAAAGAGTTTAGAAACTAAACTCAGTAGTTTATAGGAGATGTTAAATGAGAATTAAAAATATGGCTCTATTTTTAACTGTTCTTGGACCATCATTGGTACTTGCTTCAGGTACTGAGCATCACACAGTAACTATGTGGGATTCTGACTTTAAATACAGGGTTTTAAACTTTACTATTTTTGCAGGTCTTGTATATTACTTAGTGGCTAATCCTATTAAAGATTTCTTTAAAGGACGTTCTGAAGGAATAGCCAATAGACTTAAAGAGATAGAAGAGAAGTTACAAGCAAGTAAAAACGCTAAAAAAGAGGCTGAAGCTAACTTATTAAAAGCTGAATCTAAAGCTAAAGAGATTATTGAAGATGCTACAAATGAAGCTAAAATTTTATCGGCAAATATTGCTGAAAAAAACAATACTGCTTTAGCAATGTTGACAAAACAAGCAGAAGAAAAACAAGCTTTAGAGGCTAAAAAAGTAACAAGAGAGACTATTAATAATTTATTAAATGATGGTTTTGAAAATGATGATATTGCTATTGATGAAGCTAAAGTTGTTTCCTTAATCTCTAAAAAGGTGGCATAAATGGAAGAGTTAATAGCAAACAGATATGTAAATGCACTTGTTGATGTAACATCTCCAGAGCAAAGAGCAGAGTTTTCTAAAGTATTGAGTTCCATAGCTGAACTATTTGAAGATGAAAGTGTTGCAGAGATGCTAACCTCTCCATTGGTTCCAGCTGATAAAAAAACTTCATTTATACTTGATGGTTTAGGTGAAGAGAGTGACATTAAGTTACAAAATTTCATTAAAATTATTGGTGAAAATGGTCGTTTAGATTTATTGCCTACTGTAGCAAAAAAACTAAATCAAGCTATCCAAAAAGAGACAAATGAGTATGAGGGTGTTGTATCAAGTTCAAACACTTTAGGCGATGCAGAACTTGCAGAGCTTGAGACCTCATTAAAAACATACACAGGTTCAACCATTAAATTGACTCAAGTTCAGTCTGACCTTGATGGAATTAAAGTTTCAGTTGATGACTTGGGTATTGAGGTAAACTTCTCTAAGAAGAGAGTTAAAGAACAGTTAATTGATTTCATTACGAAATCACTATAAATAAAAACGGAAGGAGTTGTAGTGGCAAATAAGTTACAAGCAGATGAAATTAGCTCGATAATTAAAGATAGAATTGAGAATTTTGAAGTAGATGTAGATATCAACGAAGTTGGTAAAGTAGTAGGTGTTGCAGATGGAATTACATCTGTATATGGTCTTAACAATGTTATGGCTGGAGAGGTTGTAGAGTTTGAGACAGGTGTTTCAGGAATGGTTCTTAACCTTGAAGAGGCGAGTGTAGGTATCGTTGTTCTTGGTTCAATGGCAGGAATTGTTGAGGGAATGAGCGTTAAGCGAACAGGTGAACTACTTAAGATGCCTGTTGGTGATGCAATGGTTGGTCGTGTTGTTAATCCTCTTGGAGAGCCAGTTGATGGTAAAGGTCCAATTGAGACAACAGAGTCACAACTTATTGAGACAAAAGCACCCGGAATTATGGCTAGAAAATCGGTTCATGAGCCACTTCAAACAGGTATTAAAGCGATTGATGCACTTGTACCTGTTGGACGTGGGCAAAGAGAGCTTATTATTGGTGATAGACAGACAGGTAAGACTACATTAGCAATTGATACTATCATTAACCAAAAAGGTCAAGATGTTATCTGTGTCTATGTAGCTATTGGTCAAAAACAGTCAAATGTTGCTTCATTGGTTAAAAGACTTGAAGAGGCTGGAGCTATGGAGTATACTATTGTTGTTAATGCTTCTGCGTCTGACTCATCAGCATTCCAATTCTTAGCTCCTTATGCAGGTGTTACTTTGGCTGAGTACTACATGAACTCTAGTAGACACGCTGTTATCTTCTATGATGACCTTACAAAACACGCTGTTGCTTACAGAGAGATGTCATTGATTTTAAGAAGACCTCCAGGTCGAGAAGCATACCCAGGGGATGTTTTCTACCTTCACTCAAGACTACTAGAGCGTGCTGCTAAACTAAGTGATGAGAATGGTGCAGGGTCAATTACAGCCTTCCCAATTATTGAGACACAAGCAGGTGATGTTGCTGCATACATTCCAACAAATGTAATCTCTATTACAGATGGACAAATCTTCCTTGAAACTGACCTCTTTAACTCAGGTGTAAGACCTGCGATTAACGTTGGACTTTCAGTATCAAGAGTTGGTGGTGCGGCACAGGTTAAAGCTACAAAGCAAGTTGCAGGTACACTTAGACTTGACCTTGCTTCTTACCGTGAGCTTCAAGCCTTTGCACAGTTTGCTTCTGACCTTGATGAGCATAGTAGAGCTCAACTTGAAAGAGGTGGTAGAATGGTTGAAGTTCTTAAGCAAGGCCCATACTCTCCAGTACCAATTGAGAAACAAGTTATTATGATTTTTGCAGGGGTTAAGGGTTACCTTGATGATATTCCTGTTAATGCCGTAACTAAGTTTGAAGCTGAGCTTTATCCATTTATGGATGCAAAATATGCATCAGTTGTAGAGAGCATTAGAGATGAGAAGAAAATCACTGATGATAATGAAGCAGAGTTGAAAAAAGCGATTGAAGATTTCAAAGAATCTTTTTCAGCATAAGAGGGCTAAATTATGGCTAATTTAAAAGAGATAAAGCGTAAGATTGCGAGTGTTAAAGGTACTCAAAAGACCACGCGTGCGATGAAACTCGTTTCATCAGCTAAGCTTAAACGTGCAGAGGAGATTGCTACACGTTCTAAAGTTTATGCTACAAAGTTAACAGAGTTGTTAACGGAGATTGCACAGAAGATGTCTCAAAGCAATGAAGAGGGGATTGATAATGTTTTCATGAAAGAGAACAAAAATCCTAAAAGAGTTGACATTGTATTTGTAACATCGGACAAGGGTCTTTGTGGTGGGTTTAACCATCAAACCATTAAACAAGCGAACAAAATCATGCAAGAGTATATTGATGCAGGTGTTGAAGTTCGTCTTAGTGGTGTAGGTAAAAAAGGTATTGCCTTTTTCAAATATAACCAAGTTGAGATGTTAAATCAGATTGATGACTTAAGTTCAAAACCTGACTATGCACGTTCAACAGAGTTGATTTCATCATTGGTAAAAGATTATGTTGCAGGTGAGACAGATAAGATTATTCTTATCCACAATGGATATGTCAATATGATTATGCAAAAAGTTCATACTCAACAACTACTTCCTGTAGATGTTTCTACTTTAGAGATTACTAATAGTGTAGCTCTTTCAGAGATGGAAGTTGAACCAGATGATGACGATACACTCTTAGATGCATTGGTACAGAAGTATGTAGAGTACAGTATGTACTATGCGTTGTTAGACTCGTTAGCAGCAGAACACTCTGCTCGTATGCAAGCGATGGATGCAGCAACAAACAATGCAGGTGAGATGGTTAAGAAGCTAAGTGTTAAATATAACAAAGCAAGACAAGAAGCGATTACGACTGAACTCATTGAGATTATCAGTGGTATGGAATCGTTGAAATAATAAGGAGAATAGATTTATGACAGGTAAAGTAGTACAGGTACTAGGTCCCGTTGTTGATGTTGATTTTACGGATTACCTTCCAGCTATCAACGAAGCATTGGAGACAACAATTGGTGACCAAAGATTGGTTTTAGAAGTTGCAGCACAGTTAGGTGATAACCGTGTAAGAACCATTGCAATGGATATGAGTGAAGGTTTAGTTAGAGGTCAAGAGGTTAAAGCAACAGGTGATGCGATTAAAGTACCTGTTGGTGAAGAGGTTCTTGGAAGAATTTTCAACGTTATTGGTGATACTGTTGATGATGCTGGTGAGTTCACTTGTAAAGAGTACCGTTCAATCCACAGAGACCCACCACCATTTGAAGAGCAAAGCACAGCAACAGAGGTATTTGAGACAGGTATTAAAGTAGTTGACCTTCTTGCTCCATACAACAAAGGTGGTAAAGTAGGACTATTTGGTGGTGCTGGTGTTGGTAAGACCGTTATTATTATGGAACTTATTAACAACGTTGCTATGAAACACTCTGGTTACTCTGTATTTGCTGGTGTTGGTGAGAGAACACGTGAAGGTAATGACCTCTACTTTGAAATGGAAGAGTCGAACGTACTTGACAAAGTTGCACTGTGCTACGGTCAAATGAGTGAGCCTCCAGGAGCACGTAACCGTATTGCACTTACAGGTCTTACAATGGCTGAGTACTTTAGAGACGAAATGGGACTAGACGTTCTTATGTTTATTGACAACATCTTTAGATTTGCACAATCTGGTTCAGAGATGTCAGCTCTTCTTGGTCGTATTCCATCAGCTGTTGGTTACCAACCAACTCTTGCATCTGAAATGGGTAAACTCCAAGAGAGAATTACATCAACAACAAAAGGCTCAATTACATCTGTTCAAGCTGTATACGTTCCAGCTGATGACTTAACTGACCCAGCTCCAGCTTCTGTATTTGCTCACTTAGATGCAACCACAGTACTTAACCGTTCTATTGCTGAAAAGGGTATCTACCCTGCTGTTGACCCACTTGATTCAACATCAAGAATGCTTGACCCACAAATTCTTGGAGAGGAGCATTACAATGTTGCACGTGGTGTTCAGTCAATTCTTCAAAAGTACAAAGACCTTCAAGATATCATTGCTATTCTTGGTATGGACGAGCTTAGTGAAGAGGACAAAAACACTGTTGAGAGAGCAAGAAAGATTGAGAAGTTCCTATCTCAACCATTCCACGTTGCTGAAGTATTTACTGGGTCTCCTGGTGTTTACGTTGAACTTGCAGATACACTTGCAGGATTTAAAGGTCTTATCGAAGGTAAATACGACGATATGAACGAAGCAGCATTCTACATGGTAGGTAACATGGACGAAGCTATTGCGAAGAATGAGAAAATTCAAGCAAAAAATAAATAAGTAGAAGGAGTTTAATTATGGAACTCATGAAACTTGAAATTGTGACACCAAATGGTGTCATTTTCGATGATGAAGTAAAGCAAGTTACCGTACCTGGTGGCGAGGGTGAGTTTGGTATTTTAGCTGGACACGCTACTGTTGTTTCTCTTTTAGATACAGGTGTAATTAGCATTGAGCGTAAAGACAATCGAGTTGTCTCTGTAGCTGTAAATGGTGGTTATGTTAAAGTTGATGAAGAGAAGACTCTCTGTATGGTTGACGGTGCTGTAGCACTCTCAGGAGACGATACAAACCTTGCTAAAGCCATTAGCGAAGCAAAAGAGCTATTGGAAAAAGCTCAATCTTCTAGTACTACTATTGCTGCTGCAATCTCTAAAGTAGAGAGTATTAAAAAGTAGCTTTATTTGGTCGGGTTTTCCCGACTAAACTTCTTCTAAAATAGCCAACTATAATAATTTTATAGAGATGCCATATGTGTATTGTCTCTAATTACTCTTCTTCCCCATAAAAAACGTTTTCTATAAAACTCTTTTTCATTGAAGTTAAATATTACAATTTTTTTTGCACCAGAACTTGCATGGATAAAGTTTCCATTACCAAGATAGATACCAACATGGGAGACTTTTCCAGTTCTTCTCTTATGTGTATCAAAAAAAACCATATCTCCTTTTCTTAGATTTTCATAGCTTACATATTGTCCAACTCTTGCTTGGTCACGAGAGACTCTCGGTATATTTATTCCTGCATCTCTATATACTTTTTGAGTAAACCCAGAACAGTCATAGTTATAAGGACCAGTTGCTCCCCATACATATTTTTTTCCTAAAAGTTTTTTAGAGTTAGTTTCTATCAGACGAGTTATGTTATACAAATTATTTCTGTGATTAGTATAGGCAAGATGTTGAGCTTGTGGTTGAAAATGTTGATTTCTT
Organism: Campylobacteraceae bacterium; assembly: GCA_027068975.1. Taxonomy (GTDB): domain Bacteria; phylum Campylobacterota; class Campylobacteria; order Campylobacterales; family Sulfurovaceae; genus UBA1140. The sequence goes on from JALXFN010000130.1 coordinate 22,888, forward strand.
TGGTAACTTGAATATCGTCTTGGTGAAGTAGGTACATCGATAACTTCTATATGTTGCATCTCATAAGGTGGAGCTGTATCATAATAATCTTGAGTCATACCTGCTGTTCCATTTATTGGGTATGTGGTAGCCAATGGAAGTTTAGCTATTTGTTCTTGTTGAAGTTGAAAGAGTTCAGCTCTACTTTTTGGTTTTACATCATCTTTACTTGAACAAGCACTGAAAAGAGTAGCAGAGGTGAGTAGCATTAGATTGATTAAAGTTGTTTTTTTCATTTGTTGTTCTCCTTAAAAATTAAAATATTAGTGTAGTTTATTTTTCTAATTTTAGTATAGCAGTAAAGTTGTGATGTAAATGTGAAAAAAATAGAAAAAATTATTTTTATAGAATCTTTTTAAAGTATATTATTATGGGCTGTTAAATAGTATTTTCTATATACTAATGATTGTTTTTTTATAATTAATATAATTATAAAAACTTTTGATTAATTTAAATAAAAATATTAAATTGTGAGCGTATTATTTACAATAGATGTTCATATGTGTTAATTTAAGACATAATTAAAAAAATATATATTTATATAAATTAACAAGCCTTTAGAGAGGACAAATATGTTAATATTTTTTAGATTGAAAAAAAGGAAATAAATATGGGACTTTTAGACAGCCTCTTTGCCTATCTTGATAAGAGTTCGGCTATTACAATTTTTGTTTTATCCATTCTCTCTATTTACCTCTTTCTTGTACTTTGGATTTTTATATATAGATATTTTTCATTAAAAAGCAAGGTTTCAAGAGAAGAGAAATCTTTAAAAAAACTCTATATGGGACGCTCTAAAAGTGTAGAGAAAGACTCTCTACTTTTTGGTTATCTCTCTAAAGTGCTGATTCCTAATAGCTCAATATTTTCTGTTGCCAAAAATGATGCTATAAAAGAGGCAACAAGTGGTCTTACAGCTCTTTCTATTATAGCTTCTACTTCGCCTTTCATTGGACTATTTGGTACGGTTGTTGCTATTTTAGAGACATTTTCGAAGCTAGGTGGGCAGAGTGGGGGCTCTTCTATTGCTATAGTCGCACCTGCTATTTCGGAGGCGTTGGTAGCGACTGCTGCTGGTATTGCTGTGGCAACCTTTGCTTACTCTTTTCATTTGATTTTAAAAAGAAAAGCCTATGAGTTAAATGTATTGCTAGATAGTCAAGCTGACTTGATTCTTTCTCAAAAGGCTTAAGTATGTATGAGTGGGATGAAGCTCCTGATTTAAACATTACACCATTAATTGATGTGATGTTGGTACTTATGGCAATATTTATGATTACCATTCCTGTGATGCAGTATGAAGAGAAGATTAATCTTCCTGATGGCTCTCAAAAAGCTGCTGTCTCAGACACTAAAGCGATAACCATTAGAATTGATAAAGAGTTGACTATCTATTATAAAGATGATACTTTTACTTTAGACTCTTTTCCTGATGCATTTAGACTTAAGGCAGCTGATATAGATAAAAAACAGGTAATTTTTATTAATGCTGATAAAGATATAGCCTATGAGAAAGTAATTTTTTTACTCAAAGTTGTTAAGCAGAGTGGCTTTACTAAAGTATCACTTTTGACACAGTAGATTAAATTTTTTCTACACGAATAGATGCTAGAATTTAATAAGTATGATAGTTTACAATAGAAGGGAGAGATAATGAATCGTGGCAAGATGTTTTCAGGTGTTGCAGCACTTTTTATTTATATGTTATTGATTTTGACAGTTCTCTTTTTCTATAATATTCATCAAGTTAAAGCAAAAAATTATGTAGAGAAAAATGAGAATAGGGTTACGGTAACCCTAGTAAATAGCGATAAAACAGTTTTAAATAGAAGTGATAAATCTTCAAATAAAAACAAACCAACACCACATGTAACTCCACCTGTACCTTTAAAAACTCCACAAAAGAGCGTTCCTAAAAAAGTAACTCCTAAAAAAATTCAAAGAGTTTCTAAGCCTATTCCAAAGAAGATAATACCTAAAAAAGTAGTTATACCCAAAAAAGTAGAACCCAAAAAAATTGTGAAGCCTAAACCTAAAAAAAGAGCTATTGTAGCAAAGAGGGTACCTAAAAAAACTGTTCCCAAAAAGGTTGTTAAAAAAATACCAAAAAAAGTAGTTAAAAAAGTTCCTAAAAAAATTATTCCTAAAAAAGTTATTCCTAAAAAAATAGCACCTAAGAAAAAAATACCTAAAAAAGTCGTAAAGAAAATACCGAAAAAGGTTATAAAAAAAGTTCCTAAAAAAGTTGTACCCAAAAAGGTTGTTAAGAAAGTACCTAAGAAAAAAATACCAAAGAGAGTGGTTAAAAAAATTCCTAAGAAAAAAGTTCCTAAAAAAGTTGTAAAAAAAGTACCAAAGAAAAAAGTACCTAAAAAAGTGGTGCCAAAAAAGAAAGTACCTAAAAAAAGTGCTAAAGATTTATTCTCTTCGGTAAAGACAAAAGATGTAAAAAAGAGACCTAGTAAAAATAGACCAAAAAGTAGAACTACTAGACCAAAGCAACCGAGTAGTTCTATTAAACATCGCTCTTCAGTGGCAGATAGAATTAAAAGTTCACATCAAAGTGGTAGAACTTCTAATGCAAACCGTGATAGAGGTATTAAAAACGCGTACATTGCTAAAGTTAAGCGTCATATGAATAATTGGAATGCAGCACCTGCCCATAAGGGTAAACGTGTGACTATTGCTTTGACCATCTATAATAGTGGTAAGTTTTCTTATAGGATTATACAAGGTAGTGGTAGTATACGAGGAAGTTTATCTCAATATTTAAATCAGTTAAAAAAGATAGGGTTAGGGAGACATAGCAAATCAACACCTTATTCTATAAAGGTTTCATTTACTGTTAGATAGGTGTGACGATAAGCCGTGTTCTGTCGTGGGTAGTTATTTATCTAGGCGTATGGTTGCCCATACGCTCAAGCGAAGCAGTTTTGCCAATCCAATGGCGTAATGAGACTTGATACCATTGCTTCTTGCTACGAACAGGGTTTACCTAGCTACCTATGTTACCATAAGTACTGGTGAGCTCTTACCTCACCCTTTCACCATCACCATCTATCTACTCATTCAGGAAATAGGGAAGAAAAAGACGAAATGTCTTTGTCAGTTCTTTCAATAGATGGCTGTCTACTCTCTGTTGCACTTGCCCTCAGATTACTCTGGCCATCCGTTAGATGGAGTTCTGTCTCATGTGTAGCACGGACTTTCCTCTCGTGACTAATGTCACCAGCAACTACCTATCACACCTAAGCGAATTATAGCAGAAAACTCTTTTTATAGATTAAAATAGGTAGTTAAACTCTAAACGTAATTCATTGTATGATGGGTCTGATTTTTTAGAGTTGTCTTGAGCAATGGTATTTTTATCTCCATTGACAAATGCTGCACGTAATTTTGTTCTAAAGTTTGGTATAGAGGTAAAACGTTTGACAATATTAAATGTAAAGACTCGATTATCTGCTTGAACACCAGCTTTGTTATCGTCAAAATTTTGAATGGCATAACGCATCATGGCTCGTACTCCTGGAAGAAGTTTAGCTTTTGAAAAATCATAGTCCATACGTACCATATAGCTTTCTGTATTGGCATACCAGTTGGTTTGTCCCATTGCTCTAGTATATCCTGCTGTGGGAAATGAACGCCATGGAGTCACAAAATCTCCTTTATCGGATGTTTTAGAGTATCCTAAACGTAGACTGTATGAATCTTTAACAATATCGAGACGACCAGCTATAAGTGCAGCACTTAAGCTATCTATATCATTATAGCCAACGGTGTTGTTTTTTAAGTTTGCTCCACCAATAGAACCTGCACCATTATCAAACTGTTGCATGTAGTGAAAGGCAGGTATAATCATTAAATCATTAGAGTTTATCTTATATTTAGTATCAAAAATAGCATAAGAGAGTAAATCTGGAAGCTCTGTATAGTTAAATTTTATTGTTAAGTTATCTACTGTAGTATTTTTGACCTCCATTAAAAACATTTCATCTTTAATGTTTCTTGCTTTTAATTTGCTAAGTGTTAACCCTCTATGCATTGCACCATCATCATTTTGCGTCCATTTACTGTAACTATCTGTAGGGTCATCACCATAGGCTAATATGTGATGAAAATGGGTATGGTCTCTAAGTTTTTGCTTTTGTAGAAAGGCTGTTTCAATAGATGTTTGTGGTATAGATAGGTTTTTGTAATAGATGCCCTCAAAAGTATTAGGAATCATCTTGGTATCATTACTCTTAGCAATCATCGTTTCAACAGGGAAATGTCCTATTTTTAGTTGGTTTTTGCTTGTTCTATACTCAGCATAGAGTTGAGCTAAAGCAGTTAATCCAAATGTATCATCCGTTGCTACATCATATCTATTTAATACATCTTTTGCAGAACGATAGTCCGCTGCCAAATCTTGTTTTTTATCTCCTATATTTTGTGAGGTATAGAGTCCAGCTGTTAAACCTATATTGTTTAGGTAAGCAGTTTTGTATATAAGGCTTCCACCAAGACCAGCAATAAAAAAATCTTTATTATCATCTGTATTGTCAAACTTAAAACTGTTTAGACGGATTCGACCATAGAAGATACCTTCCCTAATGAAGTCATTTAAATTATCTACATTTTTAGGTCTTTTGTTATATTTTACTGTCATATTACAGTTGAGTTTATGTTTTATAGTTGTTTGTTCATCTGTTTTAGCATTTAATATAGTATGAGTTAGAATAAATGCAATGAGTATAAATCTCATTTAATATCCTTAAAATTAATAATGAATTAGATTTTATCCATAAAGTAATTAGTCTCTCTCTATTTTGTTATAAAAAAGGGTTGAAATAGTAAAATTAGAGTGCTTGTGTAACTCATTTAAAACCCTAAATAACAATATTTAGTAGAGTTGTGGAATTTATTTAAAGAGTCTGTTTTTTCTGTTATAATAGCAAAAAAATTACAGTTATAAGGGCATAAATGCAATCAAATTTTTCTTCACTAGATTGGATAATTTTCGCTTCATACTTTTTAATACTTATTTTTACTTCGGTATTGCTAAGCCAGACAAAGGTTAAAAGTTCAAGAGACTACTTTACAGGAGGAAATAGTATGCCTATGTTGGCTGTTGCTATTTCTGTGTTAGCTACCTCTCAGTCAGCTGCTACTTTTTTGGGAGGACCAGAGTCCTCTTATAAAGGTGATCTTACTTTTTTAGGGTTTTATGTTTCTGCTTTTTTGGCTGTTGTTTTTGTAGCTAAAGTCTTAGTTCCTAAGTTTTATGCAGTTAATGCCATTACTGTTTATGAGTATTTAGAGTATCGTTATGGTGAGAGTTCTAAACGTTATGCAGGGGTAATGTTCCTAGTAGGAAGACTTTTTGCATCAGGTGCTAGACTTTACATTGGTGCATTGGCTATCTCAATGATTCTTTTTTCAGATATCGCCGTAGGTCATATGGTAATATCGATATCCGTTTTAATGATAGGTGCTTTAGGATATACCTATTTTGGTGGAGTAAAATCGGTTATATTTTCAGATATTATTCAAGCTATTACCTACATAGGTGCAGGTATAGCTGTTTTGGTCTATCTTTATACTAGTCTCAATACAGACTTTTCAACCATAGTAACAACTTTAAACGAGAACCATAAACTTAACTTGGTTAATTTTTCATTTACTGGCTCTTTTAGTATTTGGTCACTCTTTGTAGGTTTTTTTCTTCTAAATATCGCTGCTTATGGACTTGACCAAGATATGACACAGAGGGTCTTAACTTGTAAAAATAAAAAAGAGGGTGAAAAGTCATTGATATACTCTATTATTTTTACTGTTCCTGTAGTAGTAATTTTTTTGGTTATTGGTTTACTTCTATACCTCTTTTATCAACATCCAGAAATTTCGGGTATAAAATCTGCTTGTATAGACCAAAATGTAGATGGGCAGAGTGTGACTATTTTTATGTTTTATATTTTAAATGAGATGCCAGAGGGGTTACGAGGTTTGGTAACAGTAGGGGCTGTTGCAGCTGCACTTTCATCGAGTAACTCTGTTCTTTCAGCCATGTCATCGGTGGCTGTGGAAGATATCTATAGACCTATGGTATCAAAAGATAAACCAGAGACCCACTTCTTAAAAGCAGGGCGTATTATGGTTGTGGTTTTTGCAGTTTTACTCTCTATTATGGCTCTCCTATCTTACTACTGGCAGCAGTATACACAGTTAGATTTACTGAGTTTTGCTTTGGGTGTTATGGCATTTGCTTATGCTCCTCTGTTGGGTGTGTATGCTGCAGCTATATTTACTAAACGTGGCTCAGAAGAGACAGTTAAGTATGCACTAATAGGAGGTTTTTTAACTGTTTTAATATCTCAACCATATGTAATTGGTAAACTACTGGATTATAAAATAGACTACTCGGTTATGATGGTTGCTGGAACTTTAGTATCTTTTCTAATGATGATGACACAGAAAGATAAAAATGGCTAAAGGTTTGTATATAGGTATTATGTCAGGTACCTCTTTAGATGGTGTAGATGTAGCACTATGTCAAGTATCAGAAGAGACATGTACTTTAGAAGCTTCATCTTTTATGCCCTTTGAGGAGTCTTTAAAAGAGGAGATATTAGCTGTTATAAATGGTTTAATTACTATAAAACAGATAGGAGAGATAGACCATCGGTTAGCACTTGCTTTTGCCAAAGCTGTTAATGACTTGCTAAACAAAGAGAATATAAAGTCAGAAGAGATAATAGCTATTGGCTCACATGGTCAAACACTTTGGCATGAGCCTAATGGTAAGTATCCATTCTCTATGCAGTTGGGTAATCCTTCTGTACTGGCTGTTGAAACAGGTATAGACGTTGTTGCTGACTTTCGAGCTAAAGATGTGGCACAGGGAGGGCAGGGGGCTCCTTTTGCCCCTGCATTTCATCAATTTCTTTTTTCGCATATCAAATCTTGTGCTGTACTTAATATTGGAGGTATGGCAAATATATCTATTTTAGGTGAAAATCTCATAGGGTACGATATAGGCTGTGGAAATGTATTAATGGATATGTGGATAAGTGAACATAAAAATCTTGCATATGATAAAGATGGGGAGTGGGCAAAATCGGGAACTGTTCATGGTGAATTGTTAAAAAATATGTTGAATGACAACTACTTTAACTTAAATTATCCTAAAAGCACAGGAAGAGAATATTTTAATAAGAAATTTTTAATAAAATATTTAGAAACATTTGGTAAAATATCCTCTAAAGATATTCAAGCAACCCTCTTAGCAGTAACAGTATACTCTATTGCTAATGAGGTAAAAAAATTTAATATTCAAGAGTTATTAGTTTGTGGTGGTGGTGCTAAAAATATTTTTTTAATGAGTGAACTACAAAAAGCATTACCAACCATTAAAGTAAGAACAACAGATGATTATAATATAAGTGGTGATGATTTAGAAGCGATGATATTTGCATGGTTTGCATTTATGCGTTTAGAGGAGAAACCTGTCGCATTAAAAAGTGTAACAGGAGCAAAAAGAAGTACTGTTTTAGGAGGGGTATATGCAAAAAGTTGAAGCATGGATAGAGAATTTAGGGTATAGTGATTATAGATTAGAAGTGGTTTCTGCTGATGCGAGTTATAGAAAATATTATCGTCTTTTTATAAAAGGTAGAACCTATATTGTTATGGATTCATCTATGCAGGTTGAGAGTATTTATCCTTTTATAGATGTTAGTGTACGCCTACTTAAGGCTGATGTTCAGATACCAAGAGTCTATGCACAAAACTTATCATGGGGTTATTTACTCATTGAAGATTTAGGAGATATTCATCTTATTAATGTGCTTAATGAGATGAGTTGTAAATTACTTTATACTAAAGCTATTTATGAGATTTTAAAAATGCAAAAAGCAGATACCTCAGGTTTAGATGTGTATGATGAATCGTTTTTAATGTTTGAAATGAGTCTTATGCAAAAGTGGTATTTAGAAAAACATTTGGGTATTATGCTTAATAGTGAAGAAGAAAGTGAACTTTCTAGAGTTTTAAATCTTATAAAAGACGAAGTACTTGCTCAACCTCAAGGTTATTTTGTGCATAGAGATTTTCACTCTCGTAACATTATGTTTGCTGGAAGAGGTAAAGTTTGGGTTATTGATTATCAAGATGCTCTTATAGGTTCTATTACTTATGATTTGGCTTCACTTCTTAACGATGTCTATGTTAAATTTGATAGAGAAAAAATAGTAGAACTGGTCTTAGAGTTTAAAATTTTAAAGGGTATTAAAGATGTTAGTGATGAGCAGTTCATCCGTTGGTTTGACTTTATGGCAATGCAGAGACATATAAAGATTTTAGGTATTTTTGCTCGTTTGAAGATAAGGGATAATAAACCTGCATATATAGAAGATATTCCTATGACATTGAGTTATATACGAGAAAATATTGCTCGGTATGATGAGTTTAAACCATTAGAAAAAATTTTAGATAAGATACAATAATATGACAGCAATGATACTCGCAGCAGGGTTAGGGTCAAGAATGCGACCACTGACCAACCATACTCCAAAACCACTTTTAGAGATAGGAGGGAAACCTCTTATTGTTTGGCATATAGAACGTTTACGTGATGCTGGATTTAAGCATATAGTTATAAATGTAGCCTACTTAGGTCAAATGATTATAGACTATTTAGGTGATGGTTCAAAGTATGGAGTAAAGATAAGCTTTTCAGATGAACAAAATGAGGGTGCTTTAGAGACGGCAGGAGCCATTGTTAAGGCTTTGCCACGCTTAAGTGATACTTTTTTAGTAGTCAATGGTGATGTATGGACGGATTATCCTTTTGAGAGTAGTTTTACTCTCTCTGCTGGTAGTTTGGCTCATTTAATATTGATAGATAATCCTGAACATAATTTAAAGGGAGATTTTCTTTTAGATGGTACAGAAGAGAGATATACTTTTTCAGGTATTGGTTACTATTCAAAAGAGATGTTTAAAAGTTTGCCTTATGGAAAACAAGCATTGGCTCCTTTACTTTTGAAAGCTATAGAGGCTAATCGTTTAACAACAGAGTATTTTTCTGGTGCTTGGTACGATATTGGAACACCTGAACGATTAGGGAGCTTAAATAGAGAGTTGAGTAGTTAATATATATATAAAATGTTATATAATGCTTTAAATAGTTTATATTGGGGAGATAATGCAAAAGGCATTCTTACTAACTTTTCTCTTTTTGTTGCATTTTCTTCATGCTGAAACATTAGAGATTGGCTCTAAAGATTTTTATAAAACTAAAAGGTATATGCTTTATACATTGGCAGAAGATTTAAATGAAACACCTGATATATTAGCTACAAAAAAATGGGAACAGAATAAAAAGTCTTTTAATACGCTCTCCAACTATGGTAAGGCCTATTGGGCAAAATTAGAGTTAAAAAATAACTCTTCTAAGAGAAAAACTTTCTATCTTAAATCTGAGAATCAATTTACTTATCATATTGAATTTTTTTTATCTAAATCGGGTAAAGTAGTTGACTATATAGAAGATGGAGTTATCTCTAAAAATCAAAACCGAGAGTTCAATGTAAACCATATGATTTTCCCTGTTACTTTAGAACCTTATGAAGAGGCTAAAGTTTTTTTTAAAATACAAAATTACAACAAAGTAGATATTAGTTTTTTTTTAGTGACAAAAGAGTATCTTATAGATTTTTATCAGACCTATAATCTTATTGAAGGTATTTTTTTTGGTGGAATGTTGATAATGATGTTTTATAATCTTTTTCTCTATTTTCTTTTAAAGTTTCGGGGCTACTTATATTATGTTTTTTATACTTTTTGGTTAACGGTTTACTTTACTGCTCTTTTTGGTTTTTCTCAACGTTATTTTGCTGGTTATACTTTGATATTTTATTTCAGTGCTGGAGCATTTTTTGTCTCTATGACGCTTTTTGTACAATCTATTTTAAATTTAAAAGAGCAGTTACCTAAGATAAATAGAATTTTAAATATTTTTATAGGTTACTTTATCGTATCAACAGTTATTAATATTTTTATGCTTAAGTTTCAACAGTTTATTTATGCTCAAATGCTCTTTAATCTATTTTTTGTATTGGTTCCCCTTTATGTAATAATTGTTATTTTTTCAACATACTATTTGGCTTATTTTAGAAAAGATGTAATAGCTAAATTTTATTCATTGGTTTGGACAGTGATATCTGCTATTGGAATGTTTCTTCCTCTTATCTATTTAAATATTCTAAAAACTGATATCCCTTTTAATCTCTCTTTTGATTATATTTTTCAATTCTTAACACTATTTGAGGTTTTATGTTTTTCATTTATATTGGCATATAAAATTAAAATGATGCAAAAGAAGAAATCAGAACAAAAGTTGATGTTGGTGGAACAAAGTAAGTTGGCTTCTATGGGGCAGATGATATCTACTATTGCACATCAATGGAGACAACCATTGACAGAGATTAATGGTATTGTTATCAATATGGATATGGATTATAAAAAAGATAAATTAACTCATGAAAAATTGAATATTCATTTAAACAATATAGAAGATGTTACCTCTTACCTTTCTCGAACTATTCATGACTTTATGAATCTTTTTTCACACAAAAAAGAGTTAGAAGAGTTCTTTTTAAATGATGCTATAACAAGCTGTAAAAGGTTAGCATCAATGTCTGTTAAGGAAGAGGTTACAATTTCTTGCACTAAAAATCTTAATATTAAAATGGTTGGCTATGAATCAGAACTTATACAGGCACTATTGATTTTGATTCATAATTCGATTGATGCAGCAAGAGAGAAAGGAGTCGTGGCTATTATTGGAATAGATATTAAAGAGCTTAATAATAGAGTACATATCAATGTTGAAGATAATGGTGGTGGTATTTCAAAGGAGATATTACAAGATATTTTTAATCCATATTTTACAACTAAACATGAATCACAAGGGACAGGTTTGGGACTTTATATATTAAAGATGATTATAGAAGAGAGCATGTCTGGTTCTGTTCGAGTTTTTAATAAAAACAGTGGAGTTAATTTTAAAATTATAATACCTAAAAATTTGAAAAATGTGGGAAGTAAACTGGAAATATAATAATTTTTAATATATTTTTATGTTTCTGATATAAGGTTTCACTTTTATCTCACATTATTATGTAATTATATTGGGAAATAAATTATTAGTCATGTAGGAATAAGAATATTGAAAACTTTAAAGAATTTAACCATATTATATGTTGAGGATGAAGAGTCAATTATTGATAAATATGCATACTTTTTAGAAGATTGTTCTAAAGTTTTACATGTCGCACGTGATGGAGAAGAGGCATTAGCACTCTATAAAGAGCATAAGCCTCATCTTATTGTTATGGATTTACTCATTCCTAAGCTAAATGGTATAGGACTGGCTAAAGAGATTAGAAAAATAGATGAAGATGTGTTTATAATCGCATTAACCGCACACTCAGATAGAGAGATTCTTTTAGAGATTGTTGAGCTTAATTTTTCATCTTATCTTATAAAGCCTGTAGGTAGAAGTGATTTAATGAAAGCACTTTTAAAGGTTTCTAAAAAGATAGATGGTGGACATAATGTTCCTTTGCCTTGCGATTCTATGTGGGATGGAAAGAGTAAAACGTTATTTGTCAACAATAAATCTGTAATGCTAACCAAAAGAGAATCAAAACTTTTTGAACTTTTAGTTAAAAAGGCAGGTGTGCCTTGTAGTGATGATGAGATTTTTTTTCATGTATGGGGTGATGAGTTTGATAAAACCATTACCAATTCATCTATTCGTACCTTAGTAAAAAACTTACGAAAAAAAATTCCCAAAGATTTGCTTAAAAATCAATATGGAGTAGGGTATAAAATTAACTTTTAACATGCTGTTGTAGATATTTGGCAACTGCATCTTCATCATTGTTTTCATTTAGAACAATATCTGCTTCATCTTTAACCTCGTTTAGTGCATTAGCAACAGCAATGGCTGTACCAGCTAACCTAAACATTCCTATGTCGTTTAGTCCATCCCCAAAAACAGTAGTATTTATTGGCTCTTTACCTAAATACTCCAACACTTTAGTAAGTGCATGTGCTTTATCGCTTAGAGGGTGAAGTATGGTTAAGAAATAACATTTCATGTAGTTCTCAGGAGCCAATTTTACTTCAATAGCACTTCCAAAAGTTTTTATAAGATGTTGGGCCAAAGGGCGTAAAACTTTCTCTTCACCCATATAGACAAGTTTTAGTGTATCTTTTGCACCCTCTATTCTCTTTTTATAACTCAGGCGTTTGTCTGAAGCATAGTTCTCTTTGATGAGAAACTCTTGGTAGTTATTTAAAATAGGAGGAATAGCAAAAGTCTCATCGAGTGTTTTATGGTCATTAAGTGATATAACATAGGGAAAGATTCCAAACTGTATACTCTCCTCAATAATGGCATCACCAATCTCTTTGTTTAGTGTTTTTAAATCGATAAGTTTTTGCTCTGGAGTTACAACCATAGCTCCATCCATTACAATAAGAGGTGCTTTGAGCTGTAGCCCTTCTAAAAATTCACTTGTTTTAGAAAAGCTTCTGGCTGTAGCAATAGATAGTAGAGCATGATGAGACTTCTCATTCCAAATCTCTTTGGAGAAGTTACTTACAGTTTGTGTACTACGTAAAAAGGTATGGTCTAAATCAGTTATATAGAATTTTGGCATGAATATTTTCTTTTTTTTAAAGAATTATACCTATTTGCTATTAATTATCTGATACTATTCTGACCATGGACATAGTAACTCAACTAATAACAATAATGATTTTTTTAGAATTGATAGAAGCACACCTTCAAAGAGCAGGTACATTGGGTGAAATGATAGATAGACTCTATGGCTATTATAATAGGAGTATTTTTCTATTTTTTATTGCTCATCCTAGTTTCTATTTTGTATTGTGGGTAGCTATTTATTTAGATATTTTTAATTTTTTTATTATTGCAATTTTACTTTTTAAACTGTTTGATATATTTTTTAAAATAGAGATGATTAAGCAACGCTATTTTTTTAAAGAGATGGATAGAGAATTGGGTCAAATGTTAAATGCCAAATTGGCTCCATGGATGAGTTTGCTAGGGGTTTTTACCTATGTACCTCTACTATTTATGGCAATATCATCATAGATTAACAAAAAGTTCATTATAATGACACAACTACAAGTAAAAAATACTTCAATACATTTCAAGATAGCTTTTAACATGGCACTCAAGAGGACTTATGAGCGAACAACAAAATAAAAAACGTAATCACAACAAAAAGAGCAATAGAACACATGTACCAGTAGATGGATATAAGGTTGAGAATCTTCAATCGAAGCCACTAGAGGAGCTGGTAACCATTGCTGAAAAGGTAAAAGTTGAAAATCCAAATGAGTTTAAACGAAAAGATTTAATTTTTGAAATTTTAAAGTCGCAAGTCTCTCAGGGAGGATTTATTCTCTTTACAGGTATTTTAGAAGTTATGAATGATGGCTATGGTTTCTTACGCTCAGAAGATGGGAACTTTGCTAACTCTCAAAATGACACTTATGTAAGTGGTACACAGATTAAACGTTTTGCACTTAGAAATGGTGATATTGTTACAGGTCAAGTTAGGCAACCCAAAGAGCAGGAGAAATATTATGCTCTCCTCAAAATAGAAGCGATTAACTATCTGCCACCTGAAGAGTCTAAAAAGAGACCTCTTTTTGATAACCTTACTCCTCTTTATGCTACTGAACAACTGAAACTTGAATACAACCCAATGAAACTTACAGGACGTGTGCTTGACCTCTTTACCCCTATTGGTAAAGGGCAAAGAGCCTTAATTGTTGCACCTCCACGAACTGGTAAAACCGAACTTCTTAAAGAGTTGGCTCATGGAATTTCTCATAACACGCCTGATGTTTCACTTATGGTACTTTTGGTTGATGAGCGACCAGAAGAGGTTACAGACATGCAAAGAAGTGTAAAAGGTGAAGTCTACTCTTCAACTTTTGATTTACCTGCACAAAACCATGTTAGAACAGCAGAGATGGTAATAGAAAAAGCAAAAAGACGTGTAGAGAGTGGAAAAGATGTTGTTATTCTTTTAGACTCTATTACACGACTTGCACGTGCTTACAATACGGTAACTCCAAGTTCAGGAAAAGTTCTTTCAGGTGGTGTCGATGCGAATGCTCTTCACAAACCAAAACGTTTCTTTGGTGCAGCAAGAAACATTGAAGAGGGTGGTTCTTTAACCATTATTGCTACGGCTCTTATTGATACAGGGTCACGTATGGATGAGGTGATTTTTGAAGAGTTTAAAGGTACAGGTAACTCAGAAGTTGTCTTAAACCGTTATGTATCTGAGAGAAGAATCTTCCCTGCTATTGATGTAACTAAGTCAGGAACTAGAAAAGAAGAGCTTATGGTAGACCCTGAAACCATGCAAAAAGTATGGGCAATTAGAAATGCTATGCAAGGCATGGAAGATGTAGAAGGCTTGAAGTTCCTCTTTTCTAAAATGAATAAAACTAAAAATAATGAAGAGTTCTTGGCGATAATGAACGGGTAGGGTGTATGAAAATTGGAGTATTTGATTCAGGAGCAGGTGGTCTATCTGTTGTCAAATCTCTTTTAACAGATAACCTTTTTGAGGAGGTTATATATTATGGGGACACAGCTCGTGTTCCCTATGGTCCAAAAGATAAAAACACCATTATTCGTTACTCCCTTGAAGCCTTAGAATTTTTTAACAACTTTGACATTGATTTACTAATTACTGCTTGTAATACCGTTTCTGCCTATGCATTACCTGAAATGAATGCTCAAAGTAAATATCCTGTTTTAGGAGTAATAGAACCAGGTGTATTGGCACTAGAGAATAAAAGTTTAAAAAAAGATGATAATGTCTTGATTATTGCAACTCGTGCGACTATTACTTCTAAGCGTTATGAGGATGCTCTTGAAAAATTAGGACACACCAATATTACATCATTGCAGACAGGACTTTTCGTTCCTTTGGTAGAAGAAGGTATTTTTGATGGTGAGATTTTAAATGCTACAATGAACCATTATTTTTCAGATATAGTAGAGCCTAAAGCTATTATTTTAGGTTGTACCCATTTTCCTCTTATAGGAGAGAGTTTACAGCGATATTTTGTAAACAAACCTATTCTAATTCATTCTGGTGAAGCTATTGTTGAGTATTTAGAAGCTCGTTATGAGCTAAAATCTAAAGATAAGGAAGCACAATTAAAGATATTCGCTTCTGATAATGTAGCTGGATTACGTAAAATTGCAGATAGGTGGTTGTAGGGTCGGTTTACCGACCATATAATATTTTATAAAATCCCTATTGCATCACGAACTTGAGCCATTTTAGCATCAGCAATGATTCGCATTTTCTTAGCCCCATCAGATAAAATATCTTTTACCAAATCAGGATTATTGATGTACTCTTCACGCTTTGCTCTAGCCTCTGCAAACTCATCCCAAATAAGACCTTTTAAGTACTGTTTAAAGTGTCCATACCCCTCTTCGCCACTTTTATAACGTGCTTGAAGTTCTGCTTTTCTTTCATCATCTAAGAAGAGAGATGCTAAGTTGTAGATGTTACACCCCTCATACTCTAATGGCTCACCAAGAGGGGTAGATGAACTGACTATTTTGTTACAACGTTTCTGAAGTTTCTTCTCGGTCTCCATAAAAATATCTATGGCATTGTCATAAGATTTTGACATTTTTTGACCATCTATCCCTGGAATGGTAGCAACGTTTTCATTGACCACATGCTCAGGTAGTGTAAATATCTCTCCATACTCATTGTTAAACTTAGTGGCAATATCACGAGTCATCTCAACATGTTGAATTTGGTCTTTTCCTACGGGTACTTTTTGGGTATCTAAGAGTAAAATGTCTGCAGCCATAAGCACAGGATAAGAAAATAGAGCATGGTTAGCTGTAATTCCTTTTGCAACTTTATCTTTATATGAGTGCGCTCTTTCAAGAAGACCCATGGGGGTAAATTTAGAGAGCATCCAGTAGAGTTCAAGTACTTGTGGTACATCACTTTGTACCCAAAAGGTTGTTTTGTTTGGGTCAATACCCAAAGCCAAATAATCTACAGCAGCATCAAAAGTGAGTTGTTTTAAAAGTTTTGCATCTTTAGAGGTAGTCAAAGAGTGATAGTTGGCGATAAATGTAAAAAGCTCCTCTTTCTCTTGAAGCTCTATCATGGGTTTCATGGCTCCAAAATAGTTACCTATATGAAGCTTTCCTGAGGCTTGGATTCCTGTTAATACACGCATTTAAATCCTTGATTAAATAATATTGGATTATATCAAAATATTTTAGAAATTAACAATTTTAATTTTAAATTCTTTAATGTTTAATCATATTTTATGATGTTCTATTGTATTATTTTATTAAGGATACATTATGAAAAAAACAATGGTTATGTTTTTATT
>JALXFN010000131.1 GCA_027068975.1 Campylobacteraceae bacterium
TACTGTTTTTCTCATCATCGTAGGTATTTGTAATATTGGCTTCATGAGAATAGTTTGAAAGTATGGACCAATTATCTGTTCTATTGCTTTCTGCATCTTCGTAGACTGTAGCTACGTTGGCTGTTGTGTTTGAGTCTACAACATCTTTTACTGTAATGCTTACTGTTGCTGGTGCTGAATCTACTGTTCCATCATTGACTTTAAAGCTAAAACTATCTGTTCCTGCGTAGTTTGCTGTTGGTGTATATTTCGCAATATTTCCAGTTAATGTTAAAGTTCCATGTGTTGGTTGAGTTACAATCGTATATGTTAATGTATCTCCATCGGCATCTGTTCCTACTAATGTAATTACATTATCTGTTGTATTTTCATCTACTGTTACTGATTGTGTTGTTGCTACTGGGGCATAACTTGGAACCCCTCGTAAATGTAATATTGCACTCTCTTCACTTACAAAAGATTTTCCAACTTTAATTAAAAGTGTTTCAATTTCATCCTCATTCATATGACTAAACTCTCTAACAGAATTCATCTTCTGACGAATATTTTGTGTAATGGTTATTTTGATAGAGATATCACCATCATCATCAAGAGATTGAATAAAACGTGCCAAAAGTTTTAGTTCTTCATCACTATAATTATCCCTGTCTAATCCTAATAAATCTTGTAAATACACTTTTTTATCTACGTTAAGACTACCTATCGTTCCAAATGTTATCTGACCTACTTTAAATGTAACAGGCATATCAACACACTCAAACATTCCACTTGCATCTGTTAATGCTTCATTACCATCACACATGTAAGTAATACCCTGAAGTGGTGAGTCTATAAGATAAGCTTTTGTTTTAGCAACAGAATTTCCCTCATTATTACCACCTCCACACCCAGTCAGAACAAATACTAGGAGAAAAAAGACAAAGACATGTCTATAATTTTTTTTTAAATTCATAATAATTTTCCTTTTTAGAATCTAAATAAATACCAATTTCGAAGGTATTAAAGTTTTTAAAATGATATTAGGTAAACGTGAGTTTTTGTAAATTTTAGAGTTATATTAAAGAGAGAAGATAGTCTTAAATTACTTTACATTTTCAACTAAACTTCTCTATTTTATAGGAATTCTACTATTTTATCTGTTCCAACATATTTGCAAATGACTCTTCAAAAGCAACAAGACCTTCTGAAAGCAGTTGCTCGTAAATTTCATCCATCCTAAAGTCGTTATCTTCTAAGTTCATAAAGTAGCCATTTAATATAGAGTTCTCTATAGGTAAAGCTTCTGCTGTTTCATTAGTTTTTAAGTGAGCTTCAATAGTTGCCAATGGTGCAGTGTTAACAGAGTGTGCAGCCATAAGACCTTTGATATAATAGTTTGCTTCTAAAGTATCACCTTTTACACCTGTACTTGCAAACAAGGCACGAATATTTGGTACCTCATTTGCCTCTATCATGTTGTAGATTTTTGCAGCATTATAAATACCTGTTTTATGAGGTTCTATTCCAGAAGCTTCTAATTCTGTATCTAAAGCACGGTCAAAACGACTTACAAAAATAGAGATAACAGCCTCTACCCTACAAGAACCAAACTGTTCACATTGAGCAATACCTTTTGTCATCGCTTTAAAACATTGAGTTGCCTGTTTAGGAGAAAAAACCAAAGTTGCATTTACTGAAATACCATCTTCCATAAGTGCTGTCATCACTTCATAACCTGCTTGAGTTGCTGGTACTTTTATCATAACATTGGGTTCACCTATGGCTTTAAAAAGACGTTTACCCTCTTCTATACTCCCTTGTGTATCATTACACAAGAAAGGGTCGATTTCTATAGAAATATAACCATCATTACCAGCATCGTAAAGAGGTCGTAACATCTGTGCAGCTGTACGTATATCTTCAATAGCCAAAGCTTCATACTTCTCTTTAGCACTTTTGCCCTCTAGTGTAGCCAACTGCTCTTTATAAGCAGAAGATGTTGTGATTGCGTTTGCAAAAATAGCTGGATTGGATGTTGCACCATTAACGATACCTTGCTCTAATAATTTACCAAATTCATTTTTTAAATAGTCTCTCTCTATAAAATCTAACCATAGAGAAAAGTTAATATCTCTGTTTACCATAATGCCGAAATTTCCTTAATTTTCTATATATTTCCATGTCCAATCTCTCCATGAACCAAAGTCTGTAGACTTTTCAAGTGTCTCTTCTAATGCATCTAAAAAAGTATCTCGTTCTACCAACTTTGCCCCCCATTGAATAAGATGTGGAGTCGCTACCTGACAGTCAATAAAATCATAACTTTTTTTCGCACAGATACTACTTAATGCTTTAAGAGCAACTTTAGACGCATTTGGCATTAATGAGAACATAGATTCACCAAAAAATCCTCTACCCATAGCAATACCATAGAGTCCACCAACCAACTCTCCTTCATAATAAGTTTCAATAGAGTGAGCAAATCCCATATGATGAATTTCAATATAAGCTTCTTTCATCTCTTTGGTCAGCCACGTTCCCTCTTGCCCTTCTCTAGGAACCTCTCCACAATGGGTTATAACCTCTTCAAAACTGGTATCAAAACGTACTTCAAAACCTTTATTTCGCAAGACACGTCTAAAAGATTTACTGGTCTTGAAATCTTTTGGGTAAAGAAGTAAACGAGGGTTTGGTGACCACCATAAAATAGGGTCACTTGGGTTAAACCAAGGGAAGATACCACTTCTATAAGCTTTCAGAATACGGTTGGGGTTTAAGTCCCCCCCAAAAGCTAAAAGCCCCTCTTCTCCTGCCTCTCTAGGATTAGGGAAGATGTGGGCAGTTCGAAGTTCAGGGATATAGTAGTCATCATCATATATCGAAGACAAAATCTAACTTCTCTTTTTTATATGTAACTTTTACAGAACCCCCATCTTTAAGCTTTCCAAATAGTATCTCATCAGTTAAAGCCTCTTTAATATTTATATCAATAACACGAGCAATCTCTCTTGCTCCATACGTATCAGAGTAACCCTCTTGTGCTAAATATGTTCGTGCTTTTTTACCCAATTTAATTTGAATTTTCTTAGAACTCATCTGTTTGTTAAGTTTATCTATCTCTGTATCGACAATCATCTCTATAACCTCTAAACTTAGATGATTAAACTTAATTACTGCAGATAATCTATTTCTAAACTCTGGAGAGAAGAAATCTTTTAAGGCATTTTCTGTTTTAGAGCTTGTATCTTTGTTGAAGCCCATAACATTTGCCTCTTTAGTTCCAAGGTTTGAAGTCATAATCAAAATTACATTTTTAAAGTCACTGACCATTCCATTGTTATCGGTTAGTTTTGCTCCATCCATCACCTGAAGCAGAATATTCATAATATCAGGATGAGCCTTTTCAATCTCATCAAGCAGTAGAACTGTATGTGGATTTTTCTTAACCATCTCAGTTAAGAGTCCTCCTTGCTCATAACCAACATATCCAGGAGGTGCACCAATAAGGCGAGAAAGTGCGTGTTTTTCCATATATTCACTCATATCTATACGCTCATAATGAATCCCCATACTCTCTGCTAATTGGGCAGACAATGCTGTTTTACCCACACCTGTAGGTCCCACAAAAAGAAATGACCCTATAGGTTGATTCTCTTGGTTTAGTCCAGCATATGAACGCTTAATAGACTGCACTATGGTATCAATAGCCTCATCTTGACCAATAATCTTCTTCTTGATATCCTCTGCTAAGTTTTTTAACTTAGAGGTATCATCTGTTGAAACTATTGTTGAAGGAAGCTTTAACATTCTAGCTACAGACTCTTCTATATCACTACTTGTAACCGTAATATCTTTTTTGTCTCTAAGCATAAAGTGCGCTCCCACTTCATCGACAATATCCATGGCTTTATCTGGTAAAAATCTATCATGTAGATACTTCACACTTAAATCAATAGCTGCTTGTAAGGCTTCATCTGAAAAATTAATCTGATGATACTCTTCATACTTATGCTTTATGCCTTGAAGTATGGTCATGGTATCTTCAACACTTGGCTCTTCTATGTCTATTTTAGAAAAACGACGAGAGAGTGCTTTGTCTTTGTCTAAATGGTTTCTAAACTCTGCATAAGTAGTTGCCCCTATACACTTTAACTCACCTCTTGCAAGGGCAGGTTTAAGTAAGTTTGCAGCATCCATGCTTCCACCACTGGTTGCTCCTGCACCTACTAATGTATGAATTTCATCAATAAATAGAATTGCTTTATTTACAGTTTGAAGCTCTGATAATACACCTTTAAGACGTTTTTCAAAATCACCTCTATACTTAGTTCCTGAAATCATTGCTCCTAAATCTAAAGCAAAAAGTTGGCTACCTTCTAAAATATCAGGCACTTCATTATTGGCTATTTTCAGTGCTAAACCTTCTGCAATAGCTGTTTTACCAACACCTGGTTCACCAACCAAAAGAGGATTATTCTTCTTTCTTCTACATAAAGTCTGCATTACTCTATCTATCTCAGATTTACGTCCTACCACAGGGTCAATCTTTCCCTCTTTTGCAACAGATACCAACTCTACTGTATACGCTGCTAAATTAGGGTGTGTCTCATCCTCTTCTACCTCTTCAACCTCTCTTTGTTCATCCATATCATTATGAGAAATAGCCTCTAAGATATCAAGTCTTGTTATACCTTCGGCTTGAAGTACTGCATAAGCATACGATTTAGTCTGAGTAAAAATAGAAGCCAGTAAATCTCCTGTTTTTGCCTCGCTACGACCTGAGCTATTGATATGACTTACCATATCATTCATAACATTAGAAAGCGTAACGGTTTCAAAAGGTTCATGCTCTACACCCTCCTCATCTAACTCTTCCATCACTTGATTGTTTGCCTCAATATAGTTTTTTACATGTTCATGCATTCTCTCTACATTTCCACCAATCATGGTTAAGAGTTCTCTTCCCTCATTACTTCTTAAAACTGATAAAAAAATATGTTCTAACGTCAAGTATTCATGTCTATGCTCTTTGGCATACTTCACAGATGCTCTAAATATATCATTAAGTTCTATACTAATCATTTTTTATCCTTTGTTTTAAATTAAACTTCTTCCATTGTTGCAAGTAATGGGAATCCATTACTTACTGCAAGTTTTTTAACCTGAGAGACTTTTGTCTCAGCTATCTCATAAGTATATATCCCACAAATGGCCCTGCCTTTTTTGTGTACATCCATCATTATTGCTTCTGCTTCAGTAAAACTTTTATGAAAAACGCCTACTAAAACATCAACAACAAAATCTATAGTAGTATAATCGTCATTGTGCAATAGAACCTTGTATTTTGATGGTTCCTCAATTTCCAACTCAGATTCTATCTCTTCTTCTATTCGTGGCAATTTTATCTCCTAGCTTTATCTACAACCTTTTTGAATTAACCAGTTAAGTCCTACAAAAATCTATCATTGCCTATGCAGTACTTTGTACTCTCTTCGAGAAAAATCTCGTAAAATTGTGGATATGGTATTCTATCGAACTCAGGTTGTTTATATAGTATAACTTATCTATGGTACAATCTTAATAAAAATTTGGAGTTTAATTGTGAAATTACTTTTTATTACAGCCACCAATACAGATATAGGTAAAACTCATACCACTTTAAAGCTTATAGAGAGTCTTACAAAACAAGGTGTATTGGTAGGTATTTGTAAGCCTATTGAAACAGGAGTAACAGATGAACCTCTCGATGCAAAACTTATACTAAAGTCTGTACAAAAATATAATAAAAATTTTAAAGAATTAAAACCCAAAGATATTACAGCATATACCTTTAAAACACCTGCTGCACCCTTTTGTGCTGATACTCAAAGAGGCATTAAAATAGAGAAAATAAAATCTAAAATAGAGGAGCTAAAAAAGCTTTGTGATGTACTTATCATAGAGGGAGCTGGTGGTCTTATGGTACCCATTACAGCAGAGTACAAAATGATAGATTTAATTCAAGAGTTAAAGTGCAAGACACTTTTGGTAACACCTTCAAAGTTAGGTTGCATCAACGACACACTTTTGAGCATAGAAGCCTTAAAAAATAGAAATATAGATTTTGATTGGTGTGTTAATCTATATGAAGATAAAGATAAATTTAAAGAGGTTACTCAACCTTTTTATGATGAAGTCTATCCAGATTGGTGGAGTTTAGATGAAGGGTTGGAAGATTTTATTCAAAATATATAGGAGAAGGAACTTTAGTTCCTTAAATAGGTTATTTTAAATACTTGGACTAAAGTCCAAGCTCCTAAAATTACATCCCAGGAATACGAGGAATATTCCCAAGTTTAGATTGTTTACAGTACCAACCCCAACCTTTTTTCATCCAGTGACCAACTTTTGGCATAGGAATCATTTTACCACCTTTGTTATCACGATAAACAAAAGCTGCACCATCACCTGTATCCATAACACATAAGATATTTAGATGCTCTTCGTATGAGCGTTTAGAGTTCATTCCTTGAGAGTGTTGAAAGATATTATAAGCCACATTTTTAGCCATAACCTCTGCAACATGCCCCTGCTTTGCTCTCCACTGTGGTCCCATCAATGATGCAGAGTCACCAATAGCATAAACATTTTCAAACCCCTCTATCTCATTATACTCATTGGTGACAACAAAACCTGCCTCACTAAGTGGTAAATCAGAAGCTTCTAAAACAGAGTGTCCTTTACCGGCAGATATAAACATGGTCAAGTCAGACTCTATCTTTGTGCCATCTTCAAAGTTTATTCCATCTTTTTCAAATGAAGTAATTTTAGTACCCACTTTTTTACTAATGTCGGTCATACCAAACATTTTATCCATCATGACTAGAGCTTTCTCCCCCATTTTTTGACCTGGTTTCTCCATTGGTGCAAAAAATATTAGTTCAAAATTATCTCTAATACCTTTCTTCTTTAACATATTATGAACGTTAAATAGAACTTCAAATGCAGGACCACCACGAACAGCAGAGGTATCTTTCGGGTTTCCACCAAAGCCCATGGCTATTTTTCCTGAACCTTTTTCTACCAATTCATCTAGCCTAATTTTTAACGCTTCTGCCTCTTCTGGTTTTCCACAGATAGACAAAGTATTTTCTATACCTTTTAACTTTATTTTGTCTTGACCCATTGCTACAACAATATAATCATACTCATCCAACACTTGACCACTTTGTAAAGTTACTATTTTCTCAGATGCTTTTAAATCGGTTACAGCATCTACAATAACTTCAAATCCATGTTTAGAAGCCAAATCATTTAAAGGAATCGATATTTTCTCTTTAGTGGTATCTCCCGTTGGAATCCAAATAGAAGTAGGATAGATATAAAAATAGTCACGGTCACTTACCAATGTTACCTCAAGGTTATCTTGTTTTTTCAGGTAAATCGCTGCCTCAACACCAGCAAAACCACCACCTAAAACTAAAACTTTTTTCATAAAATTCTCCCTATAATTTTCTTATTTATTTACAATACTTTTAACCCAAGCAACCATAAACTCATGAGCTTGTGGGTTTGGTGCGTCTATAAAGCTAACAACAAATTTATCTTTTAATTCAGCAACACCTATTGCACGTGGACGAACAGCCAACAGTGTAGGTTTTGGTAACTGCTTTCCAAAACAGCAGATAATATTTTTAGCATCTAAAATATCAGCACTAATCTCACCTGCCTCACCCAAGTTTTTAGTATGCGTATAGTGGTCAAATGTTGCAATATACGTTGCTACAGGGTGAGCATCAATTTTCTCTTTTAAATAGGCTATCACCTCATCTACTGTTGAAAATGTCGTCTCACTCTTCATAATATCCATTTCACTTATAGGATATTTTTCCATTAGCATCGATTGTTTCATCTCTTTTTCACCTTTTATAATTATAATTTTTATAACTATATCTTATATATCTTAATCTATGGTTTAATTTTTACCATAAAACATCTTTAATACATACTAGTATAATTTTGTAATATATTTTCTCAATCATAAGAAAAGGAAGTATATAATATAGATAAAACTTGGGAGTTCTATATGCGTCTAACTTTATCTATCGTACTTATTTTACTAATCCAAGGGTGTACTAATAAACCATCAACACTATCGCTACCAGCAAACACGACCATCTCTACTAAAAAATGCATATCAGAACAAGAGCTATTTAAAAAAAGTTACGCTGAATTAGCACGTGTCGCACAATCTATACAAAAGGAGAAAGCCACACTTGACGAGTTTAAAGAGTTTGTATCTATTATGAAACATTATGTTAGTGATTACGCAAATGTCATTGAAGCGAGTTCATACTTCACCCAAGCACTTAGAATCTTACCTATACCCTACGCTGGTGAAGTAGCAAATGCAACAAGAATTGTATCAACCTCACTTGTCACACTCAACGAGACAGCCTCAACCTTAGATAAATATCAAAACAGTAGTGCAAACTTTTTAAGAGGCTTTAATCAACTAAAACAAAAAGCTACCCTACCTGCACTAGAACAGTTGTCACAATATGCCGACAATGTCCTCATCGTTAACGCTTTAGAACTACAAGCCAATATGAAAAAAATGGGAAAAACCACAGAAAATTTACTATATGTCAATAAACTAATATCAGATGCATCCACAAGTACCTCAAGCTTTTTTGATTCTGTCAAAAACTTTGTAGGCATGTCTCCTAGCCAAAGAGAAAAAGAGCTCGTAAAAGATTCTGACACTCTATTCAAATCAAAACTTTATCAGATTAACAGACATATAAGCATCTTAAAAAACTCTGCAACTATCAATCGCCAAAGTATCGCAAAGTCAAGAGTTATTTCAGATTTAGCTGTAGAAGTGAGTCGACGTTAACTCGTTCTAACTCCGTCCTCGGTTGGAACGCATACGAGAGTAACAAAAACAAAAAACCTTTAGAGTCAGGTAACAAACCAAAAATCTCCACTTTCAAAAGTGGAGACTCACCCCTCTCTTAACTTTTACTTATCCCCATAATGTCCACCAATAGCAAAAATATGAATTGACACTTCATCAAAAGTATAAATAAGCCTATCTTTTTGAGAAATTCTTCGAGACCATAATCCTGCTAATGAGTGTTTTAGTTTTTCAGGTTTTCCATACCCCTCTGAGGGGTCATCATCTCTTAAAAGCTGTTTTAAAATCTTACGTAAGTTTTTATGTAGATTTTTATCTTTTGTTCGTAATGTTTCATACTCTTCCCATGTTGAACCTTCAAACACCAAAGAACGCATTAATCATCTCCATCAAGATTCAACTCATTTAAGGTTGGTTTATATCCTTCTTTTTTCTGGTAGGTTAAAAAAGATTTCTCTAATTGTCCCATTAATGAATTATTATTTAGCACATATAGTGTCTCTTGTTCTTGTTGATAATCTTTTAAGGGAAGAACTACAAAGCTTTCTCCTACTTTTTTATTTAGAACAGAAAAGTTATCAGCAATTTTCAATTTTACTTTATCTTTTGGTAAATTTTCTAAAAAAAACATTACTTTATCAAAAATATCACTACTTATATCTAATTGTATTGATTGTTGCATTTTTTCCCTCCATATTGAGTTATTAATATGATTATAACATTTTTTCTTAATAACTTACATCTCTAAAACAGTTCACTCTCCCCATCAATCTTCCGATAATCACTTCGATACTCATCTAAGGTTACTTCATTGATAAAAAGTTTAAATACATCTTTGTTGTCTCTTATGGGGTCGGCTAAGACAAAGTCTCGCTCATCACCTAGATGTATAAAGAAAAAATCTAAACTGTTTACTTTATGGATAATTTTCTCTTTTTCGACAACTTTAACTTCGATATTATGCTCTTTTATCTCATGAAGAAGCTCTTTACAGGGTTTAGATAAAGCACTAAGCTCTTCTACAATAAAGATAATAGTAGACTTTACACCATAAGTAGAGAGATTAAAAAATCTATTTTTTATTTCAAGCTCTTTATCACTGTTTGCGAAAAATAGACTCTCTTCATTTAATTCCATTACAATAAACAAAGGTATATCTTTAATAGATTCAACAGTTTTTATGGCTTCAAAGAAAGCCCTTTGATAATCTAAAATATAATAGGTCTCTTTTTTTGAAAAGTGTTCAAAGAGTCTATAAAAGGAATAAAACTCTCTAAATGCCAAACGATAGTAGAAGTGTTGATGGTACTTTTTACGAATGAGACGATTAAAAAGATTATGATACCTTCTAAATTTATTGGCATATTTTACAAAATGGTTTATCTTTAGCTCTTTACTATGTAAGTTAAGTCTATTTTCTATGGCAGAAATGGTCTCTGTTTCATTCAAAATAAAAGTTAACTCTATCTCCTTTGTGTCCAATTTCTCTTTAGAAAAAACCACTTTTTGAGAGATTGGTACTTTATTATCTCTGGCATGATAGCCCATGCTTGTACCCACAATATACCTAGAACTACTGTCATGATTGTCATGAAAAAGAAGATAGAGCGTTGTTCTCTCTATTTTCATACTTATAAAAATATTAGAATCCTCACGTAAGGAGAAGGTTCCTTTATAAAAAGTACTATCTTTTTCTAAGGTAATAACAACCTCCTCTCCTTGACCCTTTTCCCATTTAACAATGCTATACAGAAGTATCTCTTTTTTTTCAATACAAAAAATATAGATATGTTTATACTCTTTGTTGACATAAACTTCTCGCTTATATTGTAAATAGTGGTCTATTTTCTCTTCAAATGCTTCTAAATTATTACTCTGTCTAAAATCATCTAAAGAGAAAAGGGCTGTTCCATGAAATTGATAACGAGAAATTTTGTAGTTGTTAAAACTTTTTTGAAAATCACGTGTACATTTTATCTCTTTGTTGAGCCATCGTCTCAATACTGTTTTACGATTTAAAACAAACTCTTTACGACTCTGTTCACCCTTTTTAAATTTATTATTATCAATAAACTCTTCGGTAAACTTGTCCATATCTTCATGAAACAATTTTGTATAAATAAGCCTTAATTTTTGCGTAAAGCCATCCATAAGCTTCCTTTTTAAAAGTTTTAAAAGTTCTACTATCAATTATACAAAATAAACGTTAATTATTAA
>JALXFN010000132.1 GCA_027068975.1 Campylobacteraceae bacterium
ATAGATAAATTTTTAGATTACACTTTACATTCGAATAGTTCTATAGAGTTGCTGAATCAAAGTAAAAATGTTATTTACTTAGATTACAATACGTACCATTATCGCTGTGATGAGGGGTGGAGTAGTAATTGTGATATTAATAATCCGAAATTTTAAAATATAGGTAAAACTACTACTGCTAATCGCTCCTTTAAATAAAGGAGTGATTTTAATACCTCTTAACTCTTAAACTTCTCCACCTTAGTTTGTGAAAATGGAATACCCATATTATAAGTACTAAAAGGGATAATCCGTGTAGGTTCTATCATAAAGTTACACTCTCTTTTTATGTTTATGGCATCAAAGTTTACAATGTCTGAAAACTCTGAAATGACCAAACGGTAGACATTTTCGTAACCCATATCAGCTGGTCGTAAAAAGTCGGGCCAACAGCAGAAGAGTTTCTGTTTTATCTTGTCACTCATAATGCTCTCGCCCATGGCTGTGTCAAGACTAACGGTATCTATAACGGCTTTTACAAACTCTTTGTCCTTTTCAAAAGTTACCGTTCCACGGTGTTCGGTAATAAGCTCTTTTGGGAGTTGCCCAGTGACAGGCATGAGCTGTGCAAAAGGTTTTCCCTCTTCATCGCATCCCATGGTTTTAGCTGCGTAGCCTACCCCAATTTTATGTGGGTCACAGGGTAGTGGAATCATATCATCAGCTGTAAATGGGTTTCCTTCATCTTCTATAATAATCTTTCTAATCTCCGAAAGCGTAATTTTAAAGTCACCCTCTGCATTAATGCGTCCAGCCTCTTCTACAGGCTGAAAAACAATACCTCTAATACATCTGTAGGTTCTTGAAAATTTAATAATGTCTGGAATCTCATGCTCATTAAGCCCTTTTTTTACAACCACCACTAAGCTGGTAGAGATGTTGTATTTCTCTAACATCTCTAAAGCTTTTAGGCGAATCTCTACCATGTCTCTGGCTCGTAAATCTTTAAGTACATTTGGGTTAAGTGAGTCAAACTGTAAGTAGACCTCAAATCCACCACCTAGTTTTTTAAGGGCTTTTACAAAGCTCTCCTCTTCGGCTATTTTTATGCCGTTGGTGTTGAGCATAAGGTGGCGTACTGGTGATTTTTTAAGGTATTGTAAAATCTCTACTATTTGTGGGTGCGTGGTTGGCTCTCCACCTGTTACTTGTATGAGGTCGGGTTCAGACTCGGTCTCTAAAAGTGTAGCTAACATCTTCTCTATGTCGTCCATGCTTCGGTGGTTTCCAAGCCCTGGTTCGGCTGAGTAGTAACAGATATTACACTTCATGTTACACTCGTCGGTGATGTTAAAAAGAGCCAAACAGGGGTGGTTTTGGTGTTGAGGGCAAACTCCACAATCAAAAGGACAACCTTTTAAAACTTGGGTCAGAGGTTTTTCGGGAAGGTCAGGCTGTTTGAGGTACTCTTCACATTTTTTGTAGTACTCATAGTCCGTAGAAATCTTTACCATAGACTCCCCACACTTAGGGCAGAACTTTCGTAAAAAGACCTCATTATCTTTGGTGACAATGTGCGTGTCTATGAGGTGCTTTAGGTCACTACAGAGGTGACAAAAGCTCTGTGTTGCTGTTAGGTATAGGTCATATTTTTTGGAGTAGTGTGCCATGGGGTTTCCTTTTATTTTGTTATAGATTCATAAGCCCAATAGCCTAACCCAAATGGAGCATAGATAACAACAGCACCTGCACCGATGATAATAAGCCCTACATCGGCTGTGACACTTAGTGGGGTCATAGCAATTTTATAGAGCATACTTTTTTTCTCTGTTCTAAACTCTGTCACCTCAATATTTATAGGATTTTTTAGTTTTACAACTTGACTGTTTACTTGAGGAGTTGCTTGGTAGCGTTTTCCTGATAGTTGATAGTTTGCAATATAGTTCTCTATTTCTATTTGGTTAGGTTCATATACAACAGGTCTATTGTTATTGGGGTTCTCTTCTATAGGCTTAGGTATTTTAAGAAGTTCTTTATTATGTTGCTCTAGCCAATTTTTTTGTTCTTGGGTTAACTCCTCTTTTTTAAATTCAAAACCAAGGTGTACCGATACTTCTTCTTTCTTTAATCGACCTGTAGTGGCATAAATTTCAAGATGCTTCTCTTTTAAATTTAAACGTTTTTTTGCCTCTACAAATTCAGAAAACTCTTTAGTTCCTTTATCAAAAATATAGTGATATTTTTCTCCGATAAAGATGATTTTTCCCTCTTCGGTGTTGTTATAGAATGAGATAATACGCTCTTGATAGGGTTCGGATTTTACTTTGTCTGTCCAGACTTGTTTGGTGACACAACCAAGTGAAAGGAAGATAACCATGGCTAGAGTTGTAATGGATAGAAATAGTTTTTTCATGACTTTCTCCGTAAGTGGTATAGTGAGTAAATAATAAGCCCCAAACAGAAAAACTGAAACACATTAAGACCTAAAGCAATGGTCTCATAAGGTTTTAAAAATTCCCATATAAAGCGTTGTATAGCATACAATAAAATAAACTGATAGAAGATATATTTTTCAAAGTAAAATCTATTTTTAAAATAAACATAAAGAACATAGATAAAAAAGAGAGCCATTACAGTAGACTCATATAGTTGAACAGGGTGACGAGTTATGCCATCACCAAAGTCGTAACCTAAAAAAGAGTCAGTGGCTATGCCATAGGTGTAGTCTTGTAGTCCAGATAAAAAACAACCCACAC
The DNA here is from genome assembly GCA_027068975.1 of Campylobacteraceae bacterium. GTDB lineage: Bacteria > Campylobacterota > Campylobacteria > Campylobacterales > Sulfurovaceae > UBA1140. The sequence goes on from JALXFN010000132.1 coordinate 2,736, forward strand.
GACCAATGGCAATACCTATGGCTAAAGAGGGGACAAAGTAGGCTCCTGTGGAGCCTTTGATGTTCATAATTTTTTTAAATGTCTCTACAGCTATCGTCCCTCCCATAATGGCTCCCAGTATGGACTTACCTATGATGAGTGATTCTGACTCTACAGAGATATAGGTGTTGATAGAGCCTACAATAAAAGCTCCAAAAAATGCACCGACTATTACCGTGGTATAGTAGGCATAACGTACATTTTCATTTTCGATGAGTTGGGTTTTACTTTTAAAAACTTTGACAGCCAAGAGGGTTCCTACTACATAGGCGAGTAGGTCAAAGATGAGGTGGATGAGCATGGTCGTTAGTGCATCATAATAGGCTCTATACTATTTGTACAAGTTAACATTTGAACAAATACGCCTACTAAAAAACCAGTAATCGTTAAAAAGTAAGCAGCACCTATCTGCTGTTTGTTAAAAAGTTTTGCACTATAATATAACAGATAAAAGTAGGATAGGGTGATGATAAGGGTAAGAATAATTCCTTGTGTTATATTTCTTGTGTAGCCACTGATAGATACAACGGTATCAAATATAAATGCTCCTCCCAGCAAGATATGCCAAAAGAGTAGAAATGATTTTTTATAATGGTGGATTTTAGGTTCTTTATTGCTCATGGGAATCTTTCTCTTTTTAGTTTTAATTGTATCTTCATAAGCTTTGTTTTTGCTTCTGCTTATTAATAACCTGAGTTCGATGGAATAGGTATATTAGAACGGGGTAGTTAATATTTGATATTTTTCCTTAAAAGGATTGTTTATTAGAAGTTTTCAGCAGGAGAAAGGAGAGTAACTCCTGCCTTGTTTGGTTTTAGATTAGTTACATTTTCCTAAATTACCACGGAATTTTAGTGTCCCATCTATGGCTACACCAAACTCAGACCCAAAGTTATGAACATCTACTCTAAGAACATGGTTTGTACCACCATTGGTTCCAGCAGGTAGAGTTAAGCTACCATCTACATGGTTTCCACCC
>JALXFN010000133.1 GCA_027068975.1 Campylobacteraceae bacterium
CATTTACCTTTTTCTCATCAGACAGAGTATGCTTTAAAACGGCTCTATATCTCTATTAGCAAGATAAAGCAACCCAACAAAGAGCAGAAAAAATTTTTAAAGTTTTATAGAGAAATTACTAAAAATAGTGAGATGGTTCTGCATGAGAGTGTAGGGTATGCGTACCTAGATATGCTCTTTAACTATGAAGTATCTGAACAGAGTCATAGTAGTAAAGAGTTGGTGAAGCTTTACTATTTAATCGTTAAAAATATATTTGACGATGTGGTAACAGAGGAGTTTTCATATAAAACTTTACATCAGTATATAGCCTCTACGGTTGATGCAGACCGTATAGACTATATAAACCGTGATATGTTGGCAAGTGGATATATCTCTACCTCAGCAGACCTGCTTCGTATTACTCGTGAAGCTATTTTAATAGAAGAGCTTCACGAGTTTAAACTCTCGTTTATGACCTCAACACTACATGACATAGAGCATCTTTTAGAGAGCCGTTTTAACCTCTATAAAAAAGTTTTTTTTACTCATAATATAAGCCGTTTAGATACGCTGTTAGAGAAAGTTATTACTTTCTTAGCAAAAGATTATCTCTTAGTTGTGCCTAAAGACAAACTGCTCTATCAAACCATTGCGATGATGTGGAAGTTTAATTTAGAACAAAACCCCTCTAAGCAGTTAGATATTATCTCTCAGCTTGATGAGAACTGGTTGATATCTCTTTTTAAAAAAGAGTACTTTAAAATAAAATATCAACTTACTTTAACCTATCAGGAGAGATATTATTTAGCAGCATTTGAAGACATACTCTTTGGAAAGAACATTTTTAAAGCCAACTGGAAAAACTTGACGGAATTTTATAATGTATTGGGACTGAGTAAAGAGGAGCGTTTTCTTTTTAGAGAGAAGTTTGGGGTTATTACAGGAGAACAGAGAAAGAGGCTAGAAGAGAGGTTGGAGGAGCTTAGAGAGATGTATAGCAAGGGAGATAACTTCTATGCCTATTCTATTATCTCTCTCTCCATTGGTTTAGATAAAAACTTTCTACTCTATGATGGAGAAAGAACTGTATTTATAGATGAAATCTCTACGGTTAGAAAAAGATTAAAAGTTTCCCGTGCAAACTCTGTGCCTTTCTTTATATTTTCAAATCAGAAAAAATTACCCAAAGAGATGAGAGAGAGCTTAAAAGAGATATTTCTTGAGGTTTTTTAATTAAAATTATTATATAATCTATTTTAAGTGTGTCACAATATGATATAACATTGGAGAACATATGAATTTACAAAAAGTAATCTCTGGATTTTTCTTTATTTTAGCGATGACCATTAACTTCGGTTTCTTTTATGGAGACATAGATAGACCAGAGCTTCATAGTGTTTATGAATTGTTTGTTGCTTTGGTGGTGAGTCTTATCTCTACAGTATTGAAAATTGGTGATAAGACACAAATGGGAGCAGTTCTTTTAGCAACCAGCTTAGTGGCAGACATACAACTAATAGCAGCAGTAACTGTATGGACTGTAACAGAGTATCTCTCTATTGTAGATGTAGAAGCATTTGCAGCCATTATCTCTCTTTCTGGTGGTGCATTATTAGCCAATATTACATCGGTCATCTTATATATAGGTGAAACATTAAAATCAAAAAGGTAATCTGATGAGTGATAATGCTCTTTGGATTATTTTACAGAAGTTAAGGACACCTCTTTTAGTTATTATTATAACTTACTCCATAGCTATTTTGGGAATGGTACTTATTCCTGGTTTAGATGATGATGGTAATGTTTATCATCTGAGTTTTTTTGATGCTTTCTACTTTGTCTCTTATATGGCTTCTACTATTGGTTTTGGTGAGTCTCCTTATGCTTTTACTTATACACAGAAACTTTGGGTCTCTTTTTGTATCTATTTAACGGTTGTTGGTTGGTTTTATGGTGTTGGGGCTTTGGTCTCAGCCGTGACCGATAGAACGTTAAAATTTGAGTTAATGAGAAGTAGCTTTAGAAAAAAAGTAAGAGATATCAAAAGTGATTTTGTTATTGTCTTGGGCTACAGCTATGTAAACTCTGAAATCATAAAAAAGTTTCATGATGTTGAAATAGAAGTGGTCTTTATAGAAAAAGATGAAGAGAAAGTTAACCATTTTCTTTTAGAAGAGTCAAGTCGAGATGTTCCCATAATGGTTGGAGATGGTGTTATCTCGGAAACATTGGAAGATGCAGGTATTCGTAAAAGAAACTGTAAAGCCATTGTCTCTCTTTTTAAAGATGAAGAGAAAAACCTTCGTATATCTATTTTAACTAAATTTTTAAATCCAAAAGTTAAAGTAATGGCAAAAGCAACCTTTGATGCGACAATGAAGAGTATTAAAGATACAGATATTGCCACCGTTATAAACCCATTTGAGGTGTTTGCAAAAAGGGTTGACATATCTTTAACCTCTCCACATGTGCTTCTACTTGAAAATTGGATTTATCAAAATGCAGATTTAAACAGTAAGGTATGTACGCTACCAACTGGGAAATATGTCATTTGTGGTTATGGACGTTTAGGAAAAGAGCTACAAAGAAAGTTTGATAAGCATAATATTGAATATGTCTTTATAGATGAAAAACGTACAGCCAGTAGAGAGATGATTCAAAGTCAACAATTTATTCATGATAACCCAGATGATAAAGAGGTCTTGTTAAAAGCTGGGATAAAAGAGGCAAGTTGTCTTATCATCGGTACTAAAAATGATATAAAAAATCTATCTATTATGATTACAGCTAAAAAGCTTAATCCTGATATCTATTTGGTTTCAAGAGAAAATACCATTCAAGAGATTAGTATTTTTAAGGTAGCTGATATTGATTGGATTTTTATGATAGAGAGAATACTTATAAACAAAACATCTCTAGCTTTAACAAAACCGTTGCGTCATCGTCTATTAATGCACATCTTAACAAAAGATGAAGCTTGGGCAGAGACACTGGTTCGCCTACTTATTAAAAGAATCGGTGGAAACCCTCTCATTATGTCATTGAAAATTAATGAAGAGGAGAGTTATGCTATTTATCATGAGATTTTGGAAGGTAAAGAGGTAAATATAGATGTTTTACGTGTCTCGCTATCCAACAGAGAAGAGAAAAATGTTGCTGTTCCTCTTATGCTTGATAGAGATGGTGAAAATATTTTATTACCAAGAAATGTAAAGCTTAAAATTAATGACCATCTTCTCTTTGCATGTAACAGTGAAAGTAAAGAGGAGATAGAACTTATAGCATCAAATATATATGAATTACATTATGCAAAATATGGTAAAGAGAAAGAGGTACCACTCTTAAGAAGAATTTTGGGGCATAACTAAATTAGCGACTTAGCTAAGGCTAGGACTTCGAGTATATTTAATAAAATCTAATGCACACTTAATATTTACAAAATATAGGGTTATGCAAGAAGTCTAGTAATTATATTTTTTTGCTATAATTCAAAAAAATATAATTAGGATAGTTTAATGCAGTTCATAGAGACACGTGGTAATGATGGTTCAAAATCTCAAAAGGTAAATTTTTCAGAGGCTATTTTAAGTCCTAGTGCTAGTTTTGGTGGGATTTATGTACCTGAAAAGCTTCCAGAGTTTGGTCAGAAGTTTTTAGAAAAGCATATAAATAGTAGCTATAAAGAGTTAGCATTAGATGTACTACAAAGTTTTGAGATAGATATAGAAG
>JALXFN010000134.1 GCA_027068975.1 Campylobacteraceae bacterium
TATTGATGCTCTCTATATCTGTTCAGATATTCATAAACATTATGGTCAAATAAAAATGGCACTAGAGCATAATAAACATGTTTTATGTGAAAATCCATTAGTTCTAAAAGAGGGAGAAGCCAAAGAACTTTTTAAATTGGCAAAAAAAAGAAATAAACTATTACTCATGGCACTTAAAACAGCATTCTCTCCAGCTTTTAACAAACTCTTAGAAGAGCTAAACAATGGAGCAATAGGAGAGATAAAAGAGATTAGAAGTACTTTTACTTCTCTTTATAAAGAGCGTGGATACCCAAAAAAATATATTAAACATGGTGCGACAAATCTCTTGATGAGTTACCCCTCTCTTATTATTCAAAAGATAGCTAGAGAGAGTAAAAGTATCACCTTTTTTGACCAAACTAATGGTAAATATGATATTAGTAACCGTGCCATAACGACTCATAAAAAAGGTATTATTGGAATAGCAACTGTTGGTATAGGGATAAAATCAGACGGTCATGCCATTATATCTGGAACCAAAGGATATGTCTATATTCCTGCACCTTGGTGGTTAACTAAAGAGTTCTATTTTAAATTTGAAGATGAGCATAAAGAGTACCATTTTGAGTATGAATTTGAAGGAGACGGATTACGCTATATGATTTCAGAGTTTACCTCTTTAATTCGTCGAGGTAAGATAGAATCTACACGTTTAACAGTTAAAGATATGTTAGAGTTAAATAAAATAATTGTTGAGTATGGAAAGTATATGAAGGAGAAAAACTAAACTCCTTTCCTACTTAATACAACCATAATCGTCTTAAAAATAGTCTTAATCTCTAACCACAAACTCCAATGTTTTATGTAATACAAATCATACATAAGTTTCTGTTTAGCATCATAAGCATTTGCTCCATAGGGGTAAAGTACTTGTGCCCACCCAGTGAGTCCTGGTTTTACGATATGACGTTCATTATAGTAAGGAATCTCTTTTTCAAACTCATCTGTCCAGACTTTTCGTTCTGGTCGTGGACCTATGAGATACATATCTCTTTTTAATACGTTCCATAATTGAGGGAGTTCATCGATTCTTGTCTCTCTCATGGTTTTTCCCCAAGGGTAAACTCTTTCATCATCTACTGTTGCAAACTGAGCACCATTCTTCTCTGCATCAATAGACATAGAACGAAACTTAATACAGGTAAACTCTTTACCATTTTGACCTAAGCGTTTTTGTTTAAAAAAAATAGGGCCATCAGACTCTTTTTTTATTCTATAAATAGCATAGAGTATAAAAGGGAAAGTTAGTGTTAAAATAATAACTGTTATACCATAGTCAATGACAAATTTTATGGAACGCTCAAATAGATTAAATGGCTTAATCTCCTCTAAAAAACTAATATCTGTATGATTAGGGGGTATATAACATTTATACAGATATTTTTCCATAAAGCTTTGAATAGTTAAGTATTGAATCCCCTCTTGTTCTAGTTTAGTTAAATAGCGTAGTAGTTCATCGGGAACTAATGCTTGTGTATTTAGAACAATTAAGGTCTTCTCTTTTTTAGTTACAGTAGATGCAATCTGTTTAATAACCTCTTTTGAGTCTATCTCTTTATATTCTACAAAATCAATAGTAGTAAACTTTTTTTGAAGAGTTTCAAGCTCTAATTTTGAAAAAATATGTTGCTTTCCTAAAACTAACAACCTATGCTTTCCCCTCTCTCTTCTCTTCTTTTAAAAACTCTCTAAAAAATGCAATAAATATCATTAAAATAATACTTGTAATAAATGTAATAATAACAATAAGAGCCTTTTTAGGTTTAGCAGCTTTCTCTGAAGTATAGATAGACTCTACAATCTTAAAACGAGAGAGTGCTTTGTCGTGTTTTATCTGTGCAGCTGAACGCTCCTGCATAAGGTAAAGGTACATTTTTTCATTAACCTGATAGTCCCGCGAAAGAGTTACAAGTTTTTGTTCTGCCTTAGGAGAAGATTTTAACTTTTTAGTGTAACCTTTTTTCATATTTCGAAGTGACTTTGTTTTCTCTTTAATTGTTATTTGTAGATTTTTTAAGTTAGAGAGAACTTTGTTTTTTAAATTATATATAGTTTGATCAGCTCTTATAACCGTCGGATGCTCTGGTTTATACTTTAGCAATAAATCAGAGAGCGTAATCTCTTGTTGCTGAATAAGTTTAATAAGCTCTATAGTTGGTAAATCATTAAAATCCACAAGTGAAGGAGCTATAGCATCTATGTTTTTATTTTCTTTTACAAATTTAAGGAGACGACCTATTAGCTCTTGTTTATACTTATTTTGAGCTATCTCTATGTCAACTTTACTTAACTCTTCTACCAATGCTGTCGCCTGTATTTCTGGAGCAATAATATGGTTTTTGGTCTTAAAATTTTCAAGTTTTTTAGAACTATCCTTAACACGCTCTTCAACTTTTTTAAGCTGTTTGTCATAAGAGTTCATAATAACTGATGCATCACTTTTAATATCTTCAATACTCTGTTTCGTATAAATCTCTATAAGATTTTTTAAGTAGGTTTCACCTCTATGTGGAAGGGTATCTAAAAAAGATAGTGTAATAAATGGCGAAGTTTTATCAGGCTCTATGTTGAGGTTTTTAGAGATTATCTCTTCAAAAACATAACGCTTGGTTCCCGCTAGTTCAATAGTATAAGCATCTTTAAATTCCGATTTTTTATGTACCATTAGTGTAAATTTTTCATGCGTAACCATTTCACTGTAGTGGTAAGTGCCTATAATATCATTTGTAAAAATGCCTACAGAATATAGTCTATATTGTGTACTGTTTACAGGCTCTACAATAAGACGTATTCCATAGTCTCTAAAATCATTTATTTTAACATCAGTAACTTCTATAGAAAGATTAGAGTCTACTTCCACTTCTTTATGTTTTTCATCGGTAATAAAATAACGAACCATATAGCCATCTACTCTATTTAAAACTTTCTCATTGGTTCGATAGGTTTTCAATAGAGTAATGTCTTTTTCTAAATCGGTAGAGCTTCCCATATCTCCACCAAGTAACATAGCTGCCGCCCCTCCCATAGAGAAGCCTCCTACTTGATTCTCTTTAGGTTTTACCTCTAGTGTAACTGTCGTTTTATAATATTTTTGCATAAAATATACTTTAACAGCTACGGCAAAAGTAATTAATAGAGTAAATATAATGATAGACCATTTGTAACGACCAATTGTTCTAAAGAGTTCTCTTAAATTTATTTCATCATTTTTTATAGTTTGTTGCACTAAGAACCTTTAGTTATTTTTTAAATATGTATATGATACAAATGGAGCCAAGATATTTGAAATAAGTTGAAAAACAGGACGAATGGCTGATATATTTGTATTGATAGCTTTCATGCTAGTAGGTAGAACATAGACAATATCATTGGGTTGAATCATTAACCTAGCATGAGTAATAGAGTTGGCATCGGTTAGGTCTATCATAAAAGTTTCAGCTCCATTTTGAAGTGAACGAATAATTAAAATTTGTTGACGGTTAGCTGTTTCAGTAAAGTCACCTGCCTGAGCAATGGCTTGAAGTAGAGTAATCTGTTCATTCTCTAATTTATAGTTTCCTGGTCTTTTTACTTCACCAATCACATAAATACGTTTATTGAGTACCTCTAAACGTACTTTTGAGTAGTTAAGAT
>JALXFN010000135.1 GCA_027068975.1 Campylobacteraceae bacterium
GTTTTAGGGGCATGGACTTTAGTCCATGAAATAGACAACAGCGACTAAAGTCACTGCTCCTAAAGTGTCAACTACTTTTAACTAGTCATGAAGGATGCCATTAATTCCTTAAGTCATTGGCATTGGGCACTACGACCTACGCGACTTCGTCGCTTATAATTCAAACTCTTTGTCATTTAGTGTTGAGAAATTATAATCAGTCATTAAGTAAACCTACTCCCCAAAAGGATTAACCAACCCATCAATAAAAGAAGAAAAATCTTTTGTATTTCGAGTAACAATCTTAAGTCCAAATATTTGAGCAGTAGCTAAAATAAAATTATCTGCCATTTTTATCTTTTTGCTTTTTCTATTTTCAAGAGCCCTGTTTATAATATTTTTAGAGACATTTAAAACTTCAAACTCATCTAAAAAATCTCTAACTACTAACTCTTCATCCTCTGAAAAATCATAATTTAATACTTCATAATAGGTAATCAAAGAGATAGCAGAAACGGCTCTGTTTTTTTCTATAAAATCATAAATTTTCTTATCTCCATTGAGGTAATAGATGATAATATTTGAATCTAAAAGGTATTTCATTTTTGAAAATCTTTGTAAATATCTCTGTCAGACTCTTCTCGTATAGCTCTTTGCCATGCTACAGGGTCTTTGATTTTTCCATTTAAAAGACCAAAAGCTTTTGATGAACTAGAAGTATTAGATGGCACTTGTTTAATATTTTGTGCTTGAATATCAATTAAATTTTTAGGAAGATTTTGTAGAAAAAACATAATATGCTCATAAATAGATGGATTGATATTTATCGTTATCTGTTGCATTTTTTCTCCTTTTTAAATTATATATTTTTAAGTGTACCAAAATTATCCTCAAAACTATCAACTCCCACTTGTAGACGCTAGAAATACGTTTTAAATTTAAACCATTTACGCTATCATATACAAACCTACCCCTCTATAAAAATACATAAAACTAAAAATACCTAAGGACAGATAGTGTATATCTTAGATGCCAAAAGCAAAACCCCACTACACATACAGCTCTACCAAGCCATAAAAGAGGACATCATTAAAAACTACAAAGTAGGAGACAAACTCCCCTCTATTCGTAAAGTTGCTACACTCTACAACCTAAGTAAAAACACCGTAGAGTCTGCCTATTCACAACTCTATGCTGAGGGGTATGTGGAGAGTCGTGCTAAGAGTGGGTACTATGTGAGTGAACTCTTTTTTGATAGCTTTCGTACCAAGAGTGCAACTAGTAGTAGTGACACCCCACTACCCAAAACATATACATATGATTTCTTCCCTGCACAGCTTCATAAAGAGGACTTTCCTCTCAAAACATGGAAACGACTCTACAATAAGGTAGTTACGCAAGAGGTTGACTTTGGAGCTTACCCAAAAGGGCAAGGAGAGTTGGTCTTGCGTGAAAGTATCGCTGAGTATCTTAAAAACTCTCGTGGGGTGGTCTGTAGTGTGGAGAACATAATCATTACTCATGGGTTTATAGACTCTATCGAACTCATCGCTAAACTTGCAAAGGCTCGTTATGGTCACTTTGCACAAGAGATACCTGGTTATCATATTGCCCATAAGGTTTTTAAATCGTATGGGTACAACATTAGCCCAATAAAAGTAGATGCTCATGGGCTTTGTGTTGATGAACTTCAAGAGAGTCAAGCCCAAATCGTCTACATTACCCCCTCACACCAATACCCAACTGGAGTTACCATGCCTGTGGCAAATCGGCTTAAACTTATTGCTCATATGCAGTCTATGGGTGGGCTTATCATTGAAGATGATTATGATAGTGAACTTGCCTACTACAACAGACCTATTCCCTCACTCCAAGGTTTAGATAAGGGTGAAAATGTAGCCTATTTGGGTACATTTGCTAAAGCCCTTTCACCCTCTATTCGTGTGGGGTATATGGTCTTGCCCTCGTGGCTGATGAAGCTATATAACCAAAGCTATGATATGCACTTTGCACGTGTGAGCCTCACTACGCAACTCACCCTTGCTACGTTCATTCAAGAGGGACATTGGGATAGACACATACGACGCATACGCATTCTCAATAAAAAGAAGCACCAAGTTATGAAAGAGGCTATAGAGAAATATTTAGGTGAGACCTGCAACATAGTAGCTCAAGGGGCAGGACTTGCCATACTTATTGTGCCTACTTCGTCCTCTTTTGATTGGGAGAAGCTAAAACGTGTAGCAGAGGAGAATAGTATACGTATCTACCTAAGTAAAGATGTAAGTGGTGGAGAGTTCCAAGCTGTGCGTATGGGGTTTGGTGGATTTAGGCTAGAGGAAATAGAGAGGGCTGTAGAGGCATTTAGTTTGTGTTGGAGGGAGTGTGTTCACTACTTGCCCCTTAAAACAACTAAATTCTTTAACGGTGTGATAACAATCACACCCTACGCTTTCTTCTCTGATATAAACGCCCAAACCAACCAAACTACACCAAGAACTATAAAAGGAACACTTAACCACTGACCTGTTGTAAAAGTTTGGTCTACATTATAGGCTGCTTGTTTTGTTTTTACAAACTCTAAGAAAAACCTTACAGTAAAAATAGTTATGAACCATAAAGCAGGGAGTATTTTTGTAGCAAAAGCTGGTTTTACACTTCTGTAAACAAGCAGAAGAAAAACAAAAATAAGCAAATAAGCCACTGACTCATAAAGCTGTGATGGGTGTCTTGGAAGGTTGTCTATACGCTCAAAAACAATCGCCCAAGGTACATCGGTGGGCTGCCCTACTATCTCTGAGTTCATAAAATTACCTATACGAATGGCAGCACCTGAAAGAGCAGCAGGAATGGCAAGACGTGAGAGTAACCATGTAAACGACTCTTTCTCTTTTCTAGCAAAGAGCCAAGTAGCTAAAAGTACACCCATAACACCACCATGAGAGGCAAGTCCACCTTCCCAAACGGCAAAAATTTTCATAGGGTGTGCCAAATAGTAACTTGGGTCATAAAAGAAACAGTGTACCAATCTTGCACCTACAGCAGCACCTATGATAATATAAACAAAAAGAGACTCTAATACCTCAGGGTCTTTGTTTTCTCTCAAGTAGATTAACTTCAAAATCCATGAACCTACAACAAATGAACCTACAAAAAGAAGTCCATACCAATAGAGTTGAAGTGGTCCTAAGTTTAACAGAACGGGGTCTACATTCCATCTGAAATATTCCATAGTATATACCTTTGATTTTAAAAATGATGTCCGACACACTCAAAGCGTCTATTATTATCTGTAACTTTAGCGAAAAGAGTTAAAGGAAGATTTAAATCTGAAGCTAATTTTTGAATAGGCTCTAAATTATCAGTATTAAACCCTATGAGCATCTCATACTCTTCCCCACTTGAACCTACCTCATCCGTTATTTCAACTAATGGTTCAAACCCAAGACTATTATAGGCTAAAAGTTTGTTGGTATCACAAAAAAGACCATCAGATATATCCATACCTACGCTTAAATATGGTCGTACTTTTTCTATGAACTCCTGACGTAAAACAGGGTCTATAAACCTAGAGTTATCGGCTACCTTTTCACCGTTAAAGAGTCGGTTTAAATCTTTTTTACTCTCACCCAAAACTCCTGTATATGCCAATAAATCACCCTCTTTTAGACCTTTACGTGTTAAGGCATTTTGGGTTTCAGATATGATGGTGATACTAAAGTCTAAACGCTCTCCTGAAATGGTATCACCACCTATAATTTCACAGTTATATTCAAAGGCTACTCTATGCAATGAAACTAAAATCTCATCTATATCATCGGTGCTAATATCTTTGGGTAGAGAAAGTGTTACTAAAGCATAAAGGGGTTTTGCATTCATGGCAATAGCATCGGAAAGATTTACTAACATCGCTTTTCGTGCTATTTGAGTTAAACTCATCCACTCACGCCTGAAATGAACATTTTCAAAAAAAGCATCCATGCTATAGACTTTGTTTCCTATGACAGCTCCATCATCCCCAATATAATGGGAACTTAACTTATTTATTAGATAATCTTCTCTATTCACGCTATACCCCTTATAGTTTTGGAAAAATTGTAACATAATAAGTTCTATCTGTCGCTATGTATTTGCTATTCAATCAACTTACATTCGCTTAAGATATAATTTATACAAATTCTTATTTTTAAAAGGACATGGCAGAATGAGTATAAAAATTCACGAATATGATGCTGTAATTGTTGGAGCTGGGTTAGCTGGTTTAGCAGCAGCCAAAGAGCTAACAGAAGCAGGAAAAAAGACGGCTGTAATTACAAAATTGCATCCACTAAGAAGCCATTCAGGAGCTGCTCAAGGTGGAATTAATGCTGCTTTGGGAAAAGATGATAGTACTGAACTTCATGAGTTTGACACTGTAAAGGGTTCTGACTATTTAGCTGACCAAGACTGTGTTGAGCTTATGTGTACAAAAGCACCAGAGACCATTCGTTGGGCAGAGCGAATGGGAGCTGTATTTTCAAGAGATGAAGAGGGAGACATTGCTATTCGTCCTTTTGGTGGACAATCTAAACCAAGAGCATGTTATGCAAAAGATAGAACAGGTCTTACACTACTTCAAACCATTTATGAACAAGCAGACAGAGCAGGAATCGAAGTTTTTGATGAGTGGTACTGTTCTGACCTTATCTATGAAGATGGAAAAGTCTCGGGTGTTGTTGCTTACGACATTAGAACCTCTGAACCTGCTATTTTTAATGCAAAAGTAACCATGTTTGCTACAGGTGGGCATGGTCGTGCTTACCGATTTAACTCAAATGCTCATGCCAATACTGGTGATTCACTCTCTATTGTTGCTCGTCATGGTCTTCCATTAGAAGATATGGAGTTTGTACAGTTCCACCCATCTGGACTTGGTGGTTCGGGAGTACTTATCTCTGAAGCTGCTCGTGGTGAGGGTGGTCGTCTGTTCAACTCTGAGGGTGAACGTTTTATGACCAAGTACGCTCCAAATGCGATGGAACTTGCTTCTCGTGATGTTGTAAGCCGTGCCATTATGGAAGAAGTTCGTCAAGGGCGTGGTGTTGGTAAAGATGGTCAATCGGTAAACATTGACTTAACTCACCTTGACCCAGAGATTATCTTAACACGTCTTCCAGAGCTTCGTGAACTTGCCATCGCTTTCCAAGGGCAAGATATGTTAAAAGAGCCAATTCACATCTCAGCTACTGCACACTACTCAATGGGTGGGATTCCAACCAACATTAACTGTCAAGTAGAAAAAAATGCCAACAAAGAGTTAGTGGAAGGTTTCTACGCTGCTGGTGAGTGTTCTTGTGTCTCTGTTCATGGTGCAAACAGACTAGGTGCAAACTCCGTTCTTGAAGCACTACTCTTTGGTCGTCATGCTGGTGAAAATATGGTTAAAGCACTTGATGAAGGTATTGAACTTCGCCCTGCTAAAGAGTCAGATGCTGATGCGACCATTAAAGAGATGAATACTCTACTTACATCAAATGGTAAAGAGCGTGTAGCAGACCTTAGAGCTGAACTTCAAACTGGTATGACAGCAGATGCTGGTGTCTTTAGAAGTAAAGAGTCACTAGAGCGTCAACTTAAACTTATTGATGAGCTTTTGGTACGATTTAAAGATATTAGAATTGACGATAAATCAAAAACCTTTAACACTGACTTACAAGAGGCTACAGAGCTTGGTCATATGTTAGAGTTCTCTAAGTTTATTGTATATGGTGCATTAATCAGAGAAGAGAGCCGTGGTGGTCACTACCGTGAAGACTTTACCGAGCGAGATGATGAGAAGTTTATGAAACATACTTATGCTTATATGGATAAAGACTACAACTTGACACACGAGTGGGGAGAAGTTACACAAGGTAAGTTTGAGCCAATGGAAAGAAAGTACTAAGGAGGTAATAATGAGCAATACTAGAAAAGTAACTATAAAAGCATTTAGATTTAATGCTGAAACTGACTATCTTCCGTCGTATAAGAGTTATACCATGGAAGTGGGAAAAGATGAGCTGATTCTTGACCTCATGAACAGAATTAAATGGGAGCATGATGGTTCATTCTCTTACCGTCGTTCATGCCGTCATGGTATTTGTGGGGCTTGTGCCATTAAAGTAAATGGTAAGGCTACTCTGGCTTGTAAACAAAATGCCATGGAACTTCTTGACCTATTTGACAATGAATTGGTACTCGAACCATCAAGTAAAAAACGTGCTGTAAAAGATATGATTATTGACAAGGGTGACTTTTGGGAAAAACACGCTGCAATTAAACCTTACGTTGTTACTGATGTTGACCCACACCCAGAGCATGAGACAAAACAGAGCATTGCAGAGTTTAACAAGTTTTTGGACTCTGATTTATGTATTCAGTGTGGTGCATGTCACTACTCATGTCCTGCTCTTGAAGCAAATGAAGACTACTTAGGACCTGCAGCTCTTAATGCTGCTTACCGATTTAGCATTGATACACGTGATGAAGCTGGAGATGAGCGTTTAGCCATTACGGCTGAGAGTGGTTCAGGTGTTTGGGATTGTGTAAAATGTTATGAGTGTGCAGAGGCATGTCCAAAAGAGATTAACCCAATAGAGAAAATTGGTAAACTCCATAACATGCAATTTGAACGTAAAGTTGCACAAAGCAATGTAGCAACACGTCACGCAGAAGGTTTTGTAAGAAGTATTAAAAAGCATGGTTTCCTAGATGAAGCAGATATTGTTGTCTACTCTGAGGGTTACTTAGGAATGTACAAACACCTAACAACAGCTGTAAAAATGATAAAAGCAGGAAAAATCCATTGGGATGATGCTCTTCCATGGGTAGACAATGTACCAAAATCTAAAAATCTTTCTGAAATTCAAAAACTAATTGAAATTTCACAAACCAATAAGCTGTAAGGAGATACGATGAGCGAACAATTACACTATGCCCTATTTACAGGGTGTACAGCCAAACAATCAACACCAGAGTTACTTTCATCTACTCTTGCAGTAGCTGACAAATTAGGTATTAAGATTACTATTTTAGAAGAGGCTTCATGTTGTGGTGCTTCTCACCTACAAGATTTTGATGAGTTTCTAGCACATGTTCTAAATGCACGTAATATCTGTTATGCAGAGAAACTAGGTCTTACTATGATTACTATCTGTAACACTTGTCAACTTAACTCTGCCATGACCAAACATGCACTAGATAGTGACCCAGAGCTAAAAGCACGTGTTAACGAAAAACTTGCAGAAGTTGGTTTAGAGTACAAAGGTACATCTGAAGTTAAACATTTCCTCTATACCTTAATAGATGAGTATGGATTAGACAAAATTAAAGATAAGGTTACAACACCTCTTTCAGCCTTTAACATTGCACCTTTCTATGGATGTCATAACATCAGACCATCTGAGCTTCATGGTTCAAGTAATGGTAATGAGAACTCATACAAACCGACTTCACTAGATAGTCTTATTGATGCACTAGAGGGTAACCCTGTAGATTATGAGCATAAAAATAAATGTTGTGGTTTCCATGTTGAGCTTCAAGCGAATCATACAAGTGAAGTGTTAGCAGGAAATGCAATGGTAGATGCCATTGACAACAATGCTGACATGATGGTAACACCTTGTCCTCTATGTCACTTAAAAATGGATACTTATCAAGATAGTGTTGGGAAAGTTGTAGGTAGAGATGTTGAGCTACCTGTACTACACATGCCACAAATGGTTGCTCTTGCTCTTGGTTGTACCGAGAAAGAGATAGGACTTAATTTCCATGTTCAAAAAGCTACACAGATTTTTTCTGAGGCTACTGCGTAAGTTTATTGGTGCGATTTTTTATCGCACCTTATAAAATTTTATTTTCCCTATACTATCTCAAACTCTACATAGCCTTCATCATAACCATTTGCAAACTTTTTATCTTGCTCTTTTCTTTTTTTGATATATTTTTATAAATCACTCATTTTAGGCTTTGGCTATCTCTTTCTTTAACTCTTCTATTTTTTCTAAAGATAAACCAGTAGCCTTCTGAATTGTCTCTACATCAAGGTTTATTTTCAATAGTTGTATGGCAACAATCAATATACCTTTTTCAATACCTCTGTCAATTCCCTCTTTTAAGCCTACAGCCTTTCCATCTTGATAAAATGGTATTTTTTCAATATCTACAGCTAACATGTTTGCTCCTCTCTTTACATTTTCTTCTAAATCTCTATTGGTTGACAAAATTGTCACTTTTTCTAAGTAGTTTCTATACTCTATATCATCATCTTTGGTTAGTTCTCTAATTCTCTTTAAAATGGTATTTATGACCATCTGTTTATCTTTGCCCTCAAAGTCACACAGTATTGAAAGTGCAACTGCTGATGGATTTTCATGATAGAGAAGTTCTTCACAACTTATCTCTTTAACATTAATTATATCAAGTGTCTTTCATGTAACATTTATCTTTACCTATATAAATGACATATTGAGAGACTTCATAGTCTTGATACTCAAAAAGTATGTCAGAAAAATAGCGTAACATCCGAAGTTCCATTTTAGCATTATCCACATCAAACTTGACATCTGTTTTCAAATCCAAAATAAGAAGTTTTACACAAAAAAGCCGTTCTTTGAAATAGCTATCTTGCTTTAAGGCCTCCACAAAACCTTGTGTGCCATCAACACCCCAATACTCTGCACCTAATGTTCTAATATATCGTAAATCACGACCAGAACCAAAACCTATGTCTAGGACTCTGTAAGATTTTTGAATATGTTTTTTAAAAAGTTTGTTGAGTTGTAGTAAGGAAGCTAAGTTGTATCGTTCTATTAGTGCTTTGTGGTTTTTCTTGTAGTAGGTTTGGGTTTTATTCTCCAACTTCACGCAAAACTCTATCTATCAAATTCTGAGAGATAAACAAGCTAGAGTTTACCAGTTTCTCTAAATCTTCACGAATAGACTCAACAAATCCAGCATCTTTAGCCAATACCATAACACCCAATGAACCAAGTACATTAAGACCATTAAGCTTTGCAAAACTCTTTGCTCTTCTATCATCTATTAGTAAAAAATCTGCATTCATACTTTTGTACAAGGCTATTGCTTCAAGTTCACCTTGACCTAAACCCATTTTGGAAATATCTAACTCAACAGTTACTACTTTATCAAAAAGAAACTCTTTTAGTTTAAGACTTTGAGGTTTATAGCTTATAGTCACTTCATCATACACAGCTTGTGGTACATAGATTTTATCAAAAATTTTTTCAAGTAAATCAAGTCTATCCATAGTAGCTAAAGCAACAAGAGCCGAACTATCACCAATAATCATTTTAAAATACTCTTAGCAAAAGCCACTTCATCTTCAATATCATAATCATCAATAACAGGAATACCATTTTTACTTACAAAGCTCATAAACTCATAAATATCCATAGAGAGCATTTTTGCACCTTGGGTTAAAGAGATTTGATGAGACTTGTAGAGTTCTAGTGCCAATTTTTCTTTTAGGAGTTGAGTTAAGCTCTGTTCCGTCTCATTAATACCAAAAAATATATTGTCAGGTATGTTTATGGCTAGGTTCATATTGACTCCTTTTTTATTTTATTTTATTATATCATTGGTTTATTAAGCATCCATTAAATAGCATTAGCATTTAAATATTCAATATATCTTTTTATCTATTTTATATGGCAATAGCTGACTACCTCTTAAAAATAATTCATATTTTAAAACCGACTCTTCACATTATCCTTAACATTAATCAGCACCTTTATATGCTCTTCCACCTCTACCAAATCATCTTGCAGTCTCATCACTTCAAAGATATCTTTATAGGCAAAAGGGGACTCATCTAAAGTATTCTCATCGACGGTACCTGTAATCCCTCTCATTGAAGCTTCAAACGCTTCCATGCTGACATTTTTCTTTGCTTTTACACGGCTCATTACACGCCCTGCTCCATGAGATGACGATGCCAATGAGTCTGTATTTCCTTTTCCGATGACGACAAATGAGCCATCTCTCATGTTTCCAGGGATAACACCTCTCATGCCTTTTTCTGCATGGGTTGCTCCTTTTCTGTGAATCCACTCTCCTCTTGTCTCATCGTACTCTGCGTGGTTGTGGTTACGGTTAATAAAACGAACCTCATCTTCATGTTTAAACTCAAAATCTCCACCCATAATCTCATTCATAACTTCATGAATATCCGAAATCATCCGTTTTCTGTTTTCAAGTGCAAATGCCAAAGCGAAGTTTTGGTCTTTGATATAGTCTTGTCCTAGCTTGGAACCTGTATCAAGAGGTAAAATCTCTTTGATGTTATCCAGTTTTGACTTTTTCAAAATATTTACTTTTTGCTTCTCTGTAAACTTTTTTAGAGCTTTCTCAAAACCTTCAGGATTAACTTCTTTAAACTTTTTGTTACGCTCTTTAAAGTCCTCGACCAAGGCTTCAAGTTTACCCTCAGATGGATTTTTCAGATTATACGCCTCTTGTATGTAGTATGAAGCAATTTTATGTCCAAACCCACGAGACCCAGAGTGAATAACAATCCAAGCCTTCTCATCTGCTCCATACCCTACTTCTATAAAGTGGTTACCCCCACCCAAAGTACCTAACTGCTTAAGCCCAACAGAGTTCAGCAAAGACTCTGCAAAAGGTGTAAGCTCTAAGTCA
>JALXFN010000136.1 GCA_027068975.1 Campylobacteraceae bacterium
TAGCTCAGTTGGCTAGAGCAGCTGATTTGTAATCAGCAGGTCGGGGGTTCGAGTCCCTTCATCAGCTCCATTAAAATTTTATCAGTGTTTGACCAGAGATATAACATCTATGGTGGGTTACTCAAGTGGCCAACGAGGGCGGATTGTAAATCCGCTGACTACGTCTTCGAAGGTTCGAATCCTTCACCCACCACCATGTTAGTTTAATATTGACGCGGGAATAGCTCAGTGGCTAGAGCCCCTGCCTTCCAAGCAGGATGTCGCGAGTTCGAATCTCGTTTCCCGCTCCAAATAGTATTGAAGCAATCTGGGAGCTGATGTGAAAATTTTATTACTACTTTCACATTATCAATCAAAATCACAAACACTTATAAGCAAATATAAAGAATATATGCCCATATGGCTCAGGGGTAGAGCACTTCCTTGGTAAGGAAGAGGTCGTGAGTTCAAGTCTCACTATGGGCTCCACCATAATTATGGACAAAAGTGTTGTTGAAATTTAACATCTTTACAATAGTTTTGTCCATATTGTTGGTAATTAAAGCAATATTGAGTTATGTCTGATATAATGTCAGCAAATTTTTTAACAATTAACTTAGGAGAAACAGATGGCTAAAGAAAAATTCGAACGAACAAAACCACATGTTAACATTGGTACAATTGGTCACGTTGACCACGGTAAAACTACATTAACAGCTGCAATCACAATGTGTTTAGGGCTTAAAAATGGTCAAGAGACTATGGACTATGATCAAATTGATAATGCTCCAGAAGAGAGAGAAAGAGGAATTACTATTGCTACTTCTCACGTAGAGTATGAAACTGAAACAAGACACTATGCTCACGTAGATTGTCCAGGTCACGCCGATTACGTTAAAAACATGATTACTGGTGCTGCTCAAATGGATGGAGCTATTCTTGTTATTGCTGCTACTGATGGACCAATGGCTCAAACTAGAGAGCATATTCTTCTTTCTAAGCAAGTTGGTGTACCATATATAGTTGTTTTCTTAAATAAAGAAGACCAACTTGATGCAGAAGATAAAGAAGAGATGTTAGAACTTGTAGAGATGGAAGTTCGTGAACTTCTTGAAGAGTACGATTTTCCAGGTGATGATACTCCAATCGTTGCTGGTTCAGCATTTCAAGCTCTTGAAGAAGCAAAAGCTGGAAAAGCTGGTGAGTGGTCAGAAAAAATCTATCAACTTATGGATGAAGTTGATGCTTATATTCCTGAGCCAAAAAGAGAAACTGATAAAGATTTCTTAATGCCAATTGAAGATATCTTTACTATTCAAGGTCGTGGTACCGTTGTAACTGGTAAAATTGACAGAGGTCAAGTTTGTGTTGGTGATGCTGTTGAAATCGTTGGTATTAAAGATAACCAATCAACAACTGTAACTGGTGTTGAGATGTTCCGTAAAGAGATGGATTGTGGTCAAGCTGGTGATAACTGTGGTGTTCTTATTAGAGGTATCGAAAAAGATGCTGTTGAAAGAGGTATGGTTCTTTGTAAGCCAGGTTCAATTACTCCTCACTCTAAATTTACAGCTGAAGTGTATATCCTTAAAAAAGAAGAGGGAGGTAGACACACTCCATTCTTTAACAACTATAGACCACAGTTCTATGTAAGAACAACAGATGTTACAGGTTCAATTACTCTTGCTGAGGGTGTTGAGATGGTTATGCCTGGTGATAATGTTACTATTACTGTTGAACTTATTAACCCAGTTGCGCTTGAGCAAGGTACTAAGTTTGCTATCCGTGAAGGTGGTAGAACTGTTGGTGCTGGTGTTGTTGCTGAAATTATTGAGTAGTCATCATGAGAGAAACAATCCACTTAGGTTGTGAGAAGTGTACTAGACGTAACTATCACACCACTAAGAATAAAAGAAACACTGCTGAAAAACTTGCTTTAAAAAAGTACTGTAAGTGGTGTAAGTGTCACACTACACACAAAGAGATGAAACTGTAATAAGTTTCATTTACCCTATTTTAATATCATTGGGTACGCTCAATGATATTTATTCTTAGGCCAATAGCTCAGTTGGTAGAGCACTGGTCTCCAAAACCAGGTGCCGGGGGTTCGAGTCCCTCTTGGCCTGCCATGCAAATATATGGTAAATAAAAAAGGTAAATACAATGGAAAAATTAACAACATATTTTACACACGTTAAAGAAGAGATTCAAAAAGTTATATTTCCGACAAAAGTACAAATAAGACAGGCGTTTTTTGCTGTTTTTATCGTCGTAACCGTTATATCAATCTTTTTAGCACTTGTTGACTTATTGATGTCATCTATTGTAACAGCAGTAGTTGGTTAAGATGGCATTTCAATGGTATGCAATCCAGGTGTATTCTGGATCAGAACAAGCAGTTAAAAAGGGTATAGAACTACTAGCTAAAGAGAATGGTATTGAAGAACAAATTGACTCAATTATTGTTCCTACAGAAGAAGTTATAGAGGTTAAGAATGGAGATAAAAAGATTACAGAACGTGTTCTTTATTCTGGTTATGTATTTGCCTCAGTAGATTTAGATACAAGCCTTTGGCATAAAATTCAATCACTACCTCGTGTGTCTCGTTTTATTGGAGAAGGTAAAACAGCTACACCATTAAGTGATGCAGATATCAAAGTTATCTTAGATAAAATGGAACAAAAAACTGCTCCACGTCCTAAAGTTGACTTTGAAAATGGGGAGATGGTTCGTATTATTGATGGTCCATTTTCTAACTTTACAGGATTGGTTGAAGAGTATGACCTTGACCATGGAAAATTGAAGTTGAATGTCTCTATTTTTGGTAGAAATACACCAGTAGAAATTCTTTATACACAAGTGGAAAAAATTCTATAGTTTTATGTAAGGGTAGAGTGATATTTCTACTCTTTCACTATTTTACAAAAAACTCTTATATTATAAAAAACTTTAATAATAAAAATATTTTTGTTTTTATTATTCAAGTTTTTATTTTTAAAATAAACGACTATTTAATCTAAGGAGATAACGATGGCAAAAAAAGTAACTGAAAAGTTCAAAATGATGATTCCTGCTGGGTCAGCGAACCCATCACCACCAGTAGGACCAGCACTTGGTCAACGTGGTGTTAATATTATGGAATTCTGTAAGGCATTCAATGAAAAAACTAAAGATAAAATGGGGTTTAAAGTTCCAGTTGTAGTTACAGTATATGCAGATAAATCTTTTACCTTTGAAACAAAGCAACCACCTGCGTCTGAGCTCATTATGAAAGCTGCTGGTATAAAAAAAGGTACAGATAATCCTATCTTAAATAAAGTCGGAACACTTACAGCAGCTCAAATTGATGAGATTGTTGAGAAGAAAATTGTTGACTTAAATACAGATGATAAAGAGATGGCAGCAAAAATTATTGCTGGTACTTGTCGTTCAATGGGAATTGAGATTGCTGGATAGAGTTTGACTATGTTAAACTAAAAAAGCATTGTAGATTTATAATATGGTTACAAATAGTGACCCTACACCACTAGTTAGTGGGAGATTTTATATCGTGGAGAGATAGATGGCAAAGAAAGTAAATAAAAAAAGAGCAGCACTCTTAGAAAAAATAGAAACAGAGAAAAAGTATTCAGTTGAAGAAGCTACTGCACTTCTTCCAACTCTAAAATCAGCGAAGTTTGATGAAACTGTTGAAATTGCATTAAATTTAAATGTTGACCCAAGACATGCAGACCAGATGCTTAGAGGTTCAGTTGTTCTTCCTAATGGGACAGGTAAAGTTGTAAGAGTGGCAGTATTTGCAAAAGATGATAAAGCAGATGAAGCTAAAGCAGCAGGGGCTGATTTGGTTGGTTCAGATGATTTAATTGATGCAATAAAAGAAGGTAATATTGATTTTGATACCGTTATAGCAACTCCAAATATGATGGGAACACTTGGTAAAGTAGCTAGAATCTTGGGTCCAAAAGGTTTAATGCCTAACCCTAAAACTGGTACTGTTACTATGGATGTAGCAAAAGCAGTTACTGAAGCTAAAGGTGGTAAAGTTAATTTTAGAACAGATAAAAAAGGGAATATCCATGCTGGAATTGGTAAAGTCTCTTTTGGTGCTGAAAAAATTAAAGAAAATTTAGAGACTTTTGTACAAACAATTAACAAAGTTAAACCAGCTTCTGCAAAAGGTAGATATATCCTTAATGGAGCATTGTCTTTAACTATGAGTCCTGCTGTAACCCTTGATACCACTGAACTTTTAGATATGAAAGCAAAAGCTTAAGAGCCTAAAGCTTAGGATATAGATATAGGGGTCAGGTGAACGTAATCATGCTATGTATGATTACGTTCACCTGACCCCTATATCTCATATCTTTTCCTTTATGCTTGGCATAAAATGATTTTAGGCTGAAGATAATAGGGGCGAAAGCTTAATTAATATATTCGAAAGGATATATGTGTCAAATGGACACCCTATTAGAAGTCGAAAGGAGAACAAATGACTAGAACTGAAAAAGAAGCTATTGTTAATGAACTGTCAACTGCTTTTGCTAATCAGGGTGCTGTAATCGTATGTGATTATAAAGGTATGACTGTTGAAGCATTAGAAGGTGTTCGTAACATGGCTAAAGAGAATGATGTTAATGTTCGAGTAGTTAAAAACACACTTGCAACTATTGCACTTAAAAATGCAAACTGTGAAGAGTTAGAACTACTTGACAACAATATTTTTATTTGGGGTGAAGATCAGATTGCTACTTGTAAAGTGGCTGATAAATCTGCAGAAGCAAATAAAAATCATTTCTCAATCAAGTCTGGAGTAATTGAGTCTAAAGTTGCAGATATCGCTACGATTAATGCTATGGCTAAACTTCCAGGTAGAGATGAACTTCTTGGTATGCTACTTAATGTTTGGAATGCACCAGTGCAGAACTTTACAATAGGTATGAGTGCACTTGCTACTAAACTAGAAGAAGAAGCATAGTTTTATCTATTTAAATAGATATTAATTTGAATGTAATGATATGAAAATCATTAAAAAAATATAATTTTAAGGAATTAACAATGGCAACAACTAAAGAAGATGTTTTAGAATTTATTTCAAACATGTCAGTATTAGAGCTTTCTGAGCTAGTAAAAGAGTTCGAAGAGAAATTTGGTGTAACTGCACAAGCAACAGTCGTAGCTGCTGGTGGAGATACAGGTACAGCTGCAGCTGAAGAGCAGACAGAATTTGACGTAGTACTTACCGATGCAGGTGCCAAAAAAATCAATGCTATTAAAGTAGTAAGAGCCATTACTGGACTTGGACTTAAAGAAGCTAAAGCAGCAGTTGAAGAAGCTCCTACAACCCTTAAAGAGGGTGTATCTAAAGAAGAAGCTGAAGAGATTAAAAAACAGATTGAAGAAGCTGGTGCTTCTTGTGAGCTTAAATAAAAATTATTTAAATCACGCATTTCAAATGAGCTTTGCTCATTTGAAATATTAACATATTTCAACCCTTTCTTCTACTGCATTAGTAACAGTAGATTATAACTCTTGTGCTGCATTAGTAACAGTACAAAATCAAAAAGCCATTATAATTTATTTTAGATGTAGTGATGAACTATTGCGCAATAGTTTCTTTGTATATCTATACATTTATTAACATAAACATACTAATAAGGTTCGCCCATGTTAAACTCTTTACATTCTGGAAATAGACTAAGAGTCGATTTCTCTAAGACTCCTCGACAGATTCCTGTCCCTAACTTACTTCAACTTCAACAAAAATCATATGATGATTTTTTAATGATAGATTCTAAAAATAGAACTGAATCAACCATTGAAAAAGTATTTCGTTCGGTTTTTCCACTAAATGACCATCAAAACAGACTCACTTTAGAGTATAAAGGTTCAGATATTGTTCAGCCTAAATATACTATTAGAGAGTGTATGGAGCGTGGTTTAACCTATTCTGTATCATTGAAAATGAATATAGCTTTAACCATTTGGAATAGAGATGAAAAAACTGGTGAAAAGCTTGACCCAAAAGAGATTAAAGAACAAGCTGTTTATGTAAGAGACATTCCTCTTATGACCAATAGAACTTCATTTATTATTAATGGTGTTGAGAGAGTTGTAGTAAATCAACTTCACCGAAGTCCAGGTGTTATTTTTAAAGAAGAAGAAGCAACTACAGTTGCTGCTAAACTTATCTATTCAGCTCAAATTATTCCAGATAGGGGTTCTTGGTTGTATTTTGAGTATGATGCAAAAGATATTTTGTATGCAAGAATTAATAAAAGAAGAAAAATTCCTGTAACAATTCTATTTAGAGCATTAGACTACTCTAAAGAAGATATTATGAAACTCTTCTATGCATCAAAAGAGATTTTTGTTAAGGACAATAGGTTTGTAACTAAGTTTTCAGTTGAAGAGTTTTCTGGTCGTGCTCCTTATGAGATTCGTGATTTAGATGGGAATATTGTTGTTGCTGCTGCAAAACGTTTAACTAAGAAAAAAGCTCAAAAATTACTTGAGGATGGGTTGGAATGGGTTGAGTATCCATTAGAAGTGTTGGTTGAAAGACACCTCTCTTCTCCTATTATTGACCAAGAGAGTGGAGAAGTTATCTATGATGTTGTAACACAGATGGATGAGTTAAAACTTAAAAAAATTATTGATGCTGATATTGATTCTTTTCATATTGCAGATGACCTTGCTGAAGGTGCAGATGACTCTATTATCAAATCATTTATTGCTGACCAAGATTCTCTTAGATTGCTTAAGCAAACTGAAGAGATAGAAGATGAAAATGCATTGGCAGTGATTCGTATCTATAAAGTTATGAGACCAGGGGAGCCAGTAACTCCAGAAGCTGCGAAAAACTTTTTACAACAACTTTTCTTTGACCCAGAGCGTTATGATTTAACCAAGGTTGGTCGTATGAAGATGAATCATAAATTAGGACTTAATGTACCAGAGTATGTAACAGTTATGACCGCTGAAGATATTATTCATACAGTTAAGTATCTCTCTAAAGTTAAAAATGGTTCAGGTCATATTGATGATAGAGACCATTTAGGAAACAGAAGAATTAGAGCCATTGGTGAGCTTCTTGGTAATGAGTTGTATAACGGTCTTACCAAAATGCAAAAGTCTATTAGAGACAAAATGACAACACTTTCAGGGACACTTGATGAGTTAATGCCTCATGACTTGGTAAACTCTAAAATGATTACGAATACCATTTTAGAATTTTTCTCGTCAGGTCAGTTGTCTCAGTTTATGGACCAAACCAACCCACTTTCAGAAGTAACGCATAAAAGAAGACTTTCAGCACTGGGTGAGGGTGGTCTTGTTAAAGAGAGAGCTGGTTTTGAAGTTCGTGATGTTCACCCAACTCACTATGGTCGTATCTGTCCTATTGAGACACCAGAGGGGCAAAATATCGGTCTTATTAATACCTTGTCAACCTATGCAAAAGTTAATGACCTTGGATTCATAGAGGCACCTTATAACAAAGTTGTTGATGGCGTTATTCAAGATGAGATTGTCTATTTGACAGCAACACAAGAAGAAGATTTGGTTATCGCTCCTGCTTCTACAAAAATTGTTGATAGAAAAATTGTTGATGAGCTTATTGAGACACGTTGTAATGGTGAGATTCTACTTAATGAGACGAAAAAAGTTTCTTTAATTGATATCTCTCCACTTATGGTTTCTGGTTCAGCAGCAGCCTTGATTCCATTCTTGGAACACGATGATGCGAACCGTGCCTTGATGGGGTCAAACATGCAACGTCAAGCTGTGCCTCTTCTTAAAACAGAGGCACCAGTTGTTGGTACAGGTATGGAGGCAATTGTTTCTCGTGATGCTTGGGAGTCTGTTAAGGCAAAGCGTCCAGGTAGAGTAGAAAAAGTTGATTCTAAAAACATCTATATTTTAGGTGAAGATGAGGGAGGCGTATATATAGACCATTATCCAATGGAAAAAAATATGCGAACCAACCAAAATACTACCTTTACGCAGTCTCCAACTGCAAAGCTTGGTGATGTGGTTGAAGCTGGTCAAGTTATTGCAGATGGTCCAAACATGGATATGGGTGAACTTGCCATTGGTAAAAACATGCGTGTTGCTTTTATGCCTTGGTATGGATACAACTACGAAGATGCTATTATTATCTCTGAAAAGATTTTGAGAGAAGATACATTTACCTCTGTTCATACCTATATGAAAGAGATTGAAGCAAGAGAGCTTAAGCATGGTACAGAAGAGATTACTAGAGACATTCAGAATATTCGTGAAGATGAGTTAACGCATCTTGATGAGTCTGGGATTGTTAAAGTTGGTACTACTGTTAAACCAGGAATGATTTTGGTTGGTAAGGTTTCTCCTAAGGGTGAAATTAAACCAACTCCAGAAGAGCGTCTACTTAGAGCTATTTTTGGTGATAAAGCAGGTCATGTTGTTAACAAATCACTCTACTGTCCAGCATCTATGGAAGGTGTTGTTGTTGATGTTAAAGTTTTCATCAAAAAAGGGCAAGAGAAAGATGCAAGAGCTGTTCAGTCCTATGAAGAAGAGAAAGAAGTTCTTGATGGTGAACATCATGATAAACTCCTTATGATTGACAGAGAAGAGTCTTTAAGAATTGCCTCTTTACTCTCTAAATCTTCATTGGTATCAGATGTTACAGTTGCTGAAGTTGACTATAAAGCTGGTGACTCTATTCCTGAAGATGTTATTTTAGAAGTAAACCGTTTTGCATTAAGAACAGTAGTTCAGTCTTATGATAGTGCTATTCAGTCTGAGTATAACTCTATTAAAAATTACTTCCAAAGACAGAAGAAAAAGCTTAAAGATGCACATGAAGCAAAATTGACTATTTTAGAGAAAGATGATATTTTGCCAAATGGTGTGACTAAACTGGTAAAAGTCTATATTGCTACCAAACGTAAGTTAAAAGTTGGTGATAAAATGGCTGGTCGTCACGGAAACAAAGGTATTGTCTCGAATATTGTTCCAGAGATTGATATGCCTTATACAAAAGAGGGTAAAACAGTTGATATTATCTTGAATCCACTAGGGGTTCCTTCTCGTATGAACATTGGGCAGATTCTCGAAGTTCACTTAGGAATGATTGCTAAAGAGCTTGGTGAGCAGATTCAAACTATGTTTGATGAGCATAAAGAGAGTATGATTAGTGACCTTAGAGCTAAAATGACAGAGATTGCAGATGTTGCTAAACTTATGAATGCAAAAGAGACATTAGAAAAATTATCTGATGATGAGTTGCTGGTTTATGCTAGAGACTGGGCAAATGGTGTTAAGTTTGGAGCTTCTGTATTTGAGGGAACCAATAAAGAGGAGTTTGATAAACTATTTGAACTTGCTAAGATGGATGCTGATGGTAAAACAGAACTTTACGATGGAAAAACAGGTGAAAAGATGATAGAGCGTGTTAACGTAGGTTATATGTATATGTTGAAACTTCATCACTTGGTTGATGAAAAAGTTCATGCACGTTCAACAGGACCATACTCACTTGTAACACAACAGCCAGTTGGTGGTAAAGCACTCTTTGGTGGACAGAGATTTGGAGAGATGGAAGTATGGGCTTTAGAGGCTTATGGTGCTTCACATATTCTTAAAGAGATGTTAACCATTAAATCAGATGATGTAGATGGTCGTACAAGAGCATATAGAGCGATTACTAAAGGTGAATCTGTACCAGAGTCAGGTGTACCAGAGACCATGTTTGTACTGACTAAAGAGCTTCAAGCTCTTGGTTTAGATGTCGATTTATTTGAGAAGAAAAAAGAAGAAATGCAAACAATTAAGGGAGATGCATAATGAGTGATTTTTTAGATAATTTAACCCCTATTGATTTACGAAAAGAAGAGAGACCAAGAGATATTTTGGCAATGCAACTACGTGTTGCTAGTCCAGAGAAAGTATTGTCATGGTCTTATGGTGAAGTAAAAAAACCTGAAACCATTAATTACCGTACTTTAAAACCTGAGAGAGATGGACTTTTCTGTGCAAAAACATTTGGTCCAGTGCGAGACTATGAGTGTCTTTGTGGTAAATACAAAAAGATGCGTTACAAAGGTGTTGTTTGTGAAAAATGTGGTGTTGAAGTAACCTCGTCTAAAGTAAGAAGAAATAGAATGGGGCATATCGATTTGGTAGCTCCTGTTGCACATATTTGGTATGTTTCATCATTACCATCAAGAATAGGGACACTTCTTGGTGTGAAAATGAAAGACCTTGAACGTGTACTCTACTATGAGGCATATATTGTAAAAGAGCCAGGTGAAGCGTGTTATGACTCTGAGGGTGCTACACCTTTAGCTAAGTATGATGTTCTTAATGAAGAGCAATATCAGTCAATCTCTAGTCGTTTTGAAGGTTCAGGTCTCGATGCAAGAATGGGTGGAGAGATAGTGCAAGAACTTCTTGCAGACCTTGACCTTGTTGATATGTTTTCACAACTTAAAGAGGATATTTTAGCAACCAAATCAGAAGCTAAGAAGAAGACCATTGTTAAGAGACTTAAAGTTATTGAGTCATTCCTTAACTCTGGAAACAGACCAGAGTGGATGATGCTTACTATCTTACCCGTTATGCCACCAGACCTTAGACCACTTGTAAGTCTTGATGGTGGTAAGTTTGCCGTTTCAGATGTTAATGATCTCTATAGAAGAGTTATTAACCGTAATCAAAGACTTAAGAGACTAGTTGAACTTGATGCTCCTGAAATTATTGTTAGAAATGAAAAGAGAATGCTTCAAGAGTCTGTAGATGCACTTTTTGATAATGGTAGAAGAGGAAACTCAGTTAAAGGAGCCAATAAAAGACCACTTAAGTCACTTTCAGAAGTGATTAAAGGGAAACAAGGACGTTTTAGACAAAACTTGCTTGGTAAACGTGTTGACTTCTCTGGACGTTCAGTCATTGTTGTTGGTCCAAATCTTAAAATGGATGAGTGTGGATTGCCTAAAATTATGGCACTGGAACTCTTTAAACCACATGTTATGGCAAAACTTGAAGATCGTGGATATGCTACGACTTTGAAACAAGCTAAAAAGATGATTGATACCAAGCAGACAGAAGTTTGGGAGTGTTTAGAAGATGTGGTTGAGAACTATCCGATTTTACTTAACCGTGCACCAACACTGCATAAGCTTTCTATTCAAGCATTTCACCCAAAACTAATTGATGGTAAAGCGATTCAACTGCACCCTCTGGTTTGTGCTGCATTTAATGCCGACTTTGATGGTGACCAGATGGCTGTTCATGTACCTCTTTCAGATGAGGCAATTGCAGAGGCTAAAATTTTAATGTTGGCTTCTATGAATATTTTGCTTCCTGCATCAGGTAAAGCGATTGCTGTTCCTTCTCAAGATATGATTTTAGGTCTTTATTACTTAACCTTGGAGAAAGATGATGTTGCTGGTCAACATAAACTTTTTGCAAATGTTGATGAAATTATTATTGCAAATGAGCAGGGTGGACTCGATTTAAATGCTAAAATTAGAACAGTTATTAATGGACGTATTGTCAATACAACAGCTGGTAGAATCATTTTAAAAGATATTATTCCAGACTATGTACCTGAATCTTACTGGAACAAAATTTTAAAGAAAAAAGATATTGGTGCATTGGTTGATTATATCTATGCACAAAGTGGTATTTCTCATGCTTCTACTTTCTTGGACGATTTAAAAGATATGGGATTCAAGTATGCAACCAAAGCAGGTGTATCTATCTCTATTGATGATATTAAAGTTCCAGAAGAAAAATATTCAATTGTTGATAGTGCAAAAGCAGAAGTGATTGAGATTCAAAAGCAGTTTGGTAAAGGTCTATTAACAGAACAAGAGCGTTACAATAAAATTATTGATATTTGGACAGACACCAACAATGAAGTAGCATCAGAGCTTATGTCACTTATTAAAATTGATAAAGATGGATTTAACTCGGTTCACATGATGGCAGATTCTGGTGCTAGGGGTTCAGCTGCACAGATTAGACAGCTTTCAGGAATGAGGGGTCTAATGGCGAAGTCTGATGGGTCTATTATTGAGACACCAATTACCTCTAACTTCCGTGAAGGTCTAAACGTGTTAGAGTACTTTATTTCAACTCATGGAGCTAGAAAAGGTCTTGCTGATACAGCGATGAAGACAGCAAGTGCAGGGTACTTGACAAGAAAACTTATTGATGTTGCTCAAAATGTTAAAGTTGTTATGCACGATTGTGGAACACATGAGGGTGTAGATGTTTCAGATATTTATGTAGGTAATGAGCTTATAGAACCACTCTCCGATAGAGTTTATGGGCGTGTTATTTCCCAAGATATTATTGACCCGATTACATCAGAAGTACTTTTAAGTGAAGGTACAATGATAGATGAACCTATGGCAAGATTAATCTCTGAAGCTGGTGTACGTTCTGTAAATATTAGAACATCAGTAACTTGTAAAGCTGATAAAGGTATTTGTGCTAAATGTTACGGTCTTAACATGGCTGAAAATAAGATTGTTAAACGTGGTGAAGCTGTTGGTGTTGTTGCTGCACAATCTATTGGTGAGCCAGGAACCCAGCTTACACTTCGTACCTTCCACACAGGTGGTACTGCATCAGCTGGTAAAGAAGAGCGTCAAGTTATTGCAAACAAAGAAGGGTTTATTCGTTACTATAATTTAAATGTTAATAAAAACTCAGAAGATAAATTACTGGTTTCTAACCGTAGAAATGCAGGTATTCTTTTAGTTGAGCCTAAAGTTAAGTCCTTGACAAGAGGTAAATTGACCATTACTCAGTCACATGATGAGATAACACTTGAAGTGCAACAGGGTGCTAAAATACAAAAGTATACAGTTAGAAAAAGTGAAGTGGCTAAGACCAATGAACTTGCTGGTGTTGGTGGAAAAGTGGATGGAAAACTCTTCTTACCATATGAAAATGGCGAGATTATTGAAGAGGGTGATTCAATTATTGAAGTGATTACAGAAGCATGGTCTGTTCCCTCTCGGATACCTTTTGCCTCGGAACTTAAAGTAGAAGATGGTGCTCCTGTTACTCAAGATATTCACTCTGATGCTAAAGGTACGGTTAAATTTTTCTTATTAAAAGGAGATTATTTAGAGAGACTTGAGGCGATTCAGGAAGGTAAAGCAATTACTGAAAAAGGTCTTTTTGCAGTAGTTGTTGATGAGAATGACCGTGAAGCTGCTAGACACTATATTGCTAGAGGTTCTATTGTTGCTATTGAAGACAATACGCTTATTGGGAAAGGTGATATTATCGCTAACGCTGCAAGTTCCGAGCAAGTGGTTATTGCAGAGTGGGACCCATATTCAGAGCCAATAATTGCAGAGGCAAATGGTACTTTGAAATTTGAAGATATTATTCCAGGGGTAACTGTTGTTGAGCAGTTTGATGAGTTGACAGGAGAGAGTCGTTTAACACTAAATGAGTATATTCCTGCTACTTATAACCCTGCAATTGTATTGGCAACGGATGATGGAGAGATAATTTCATATGCATTAGACCCTAAAACGTCTCTCTTTGTACAAGATGGTCAAAAAGTAGGAATTGCAGATATATTGGCAAAAACACCAAAAGCTGCACAGAAGTCTAGCGATATTACATCAGGTCTTCCAAGAGTATCCGAACTTTTTGAAGCTCGTCGTCCAAAAGATCCAGCACTTATTTCAAAAATTTCTGGTTCTATTGCCTTTGGTAAGCCACTTAGAGGTAAAAAACGTATTATCATTACTCCTGAACATGGTACGCCTGTTGAGCAGTTTGTTGATAAACAAAGATCTATTGTTGTTAGTGAAGGAGACTTTGTTCATACAGGGGAAAAGCTAACAGATGGTACCATTTCAAGTCATGATATTTTAGCAGCACTTGGTGAAAAAGCTCTTTATGAGTATATTGTTGAAGAGGTTCAAAAAGTTTATCGTCGTCAAGGGGTTAATATCTCAGATAAGCACATTGAGATTGTTGTCTCTCAGATGATGCGTCAAGTTAAAGTGATTGATGGTGGTGACTCTAAGTTTATTGATGGAGATTTGGTTTCTAAAAAGAAATTTATTGTAGAGAATGAAAAAGTAATAAAACTATTTGGTGAACCAGCGATTGCGGAACCACTATTAATTGGTATTACCAGAGCAGCTGTAGGTGCAGATTCTATTATTTCAGCTGCGTCATTCCAAGATACAACTAAAGTATTGACATCAGCATCTATTGCAGGTACAGTTGATACGCTTGAAGATCTTAAAGAAAACGTTGTTATTGGTCGTCTTATTCCTGTGGGAACAGGTATGGTAGATATAGATAATCTCACTCTTACAGAGGTAGAAGAGGAAGAGTAATCTTTCTTCTGTAGGTTGCAATATATCGTGCAACCTAGAGGTTATATTCCTTCCATTACTTTGGCATTAAAATACAGTAATTTATCTCCAGAAAATTTAAACTCTAACTCTATAGGTCTACAACAAACTTCACAATCTTCTATATAGTCGCTTGATTCTTCTTCACTATCAAGTATCATAGATATACGTTCCCAGCAGTAAGGACAGATAAAAAAATGCTCCATTGATTCTCCTTTCATTTACTAGGGGATAGTATAGCAGATTTTATTGTTGCTACAAGACCCAATATTTAATTAATATTGAAATCTCTTACAAAAATCCTTAACAACTAAAGTCTATTTGGGTATAATATGCACCATTTTCTATGCATGAAAGTCCCGAAAGTATGTTTAGATGATGTTTTTTCGGGACTTTCATGTTCAGATTTTAATTCAAATAAAGGAATTGTATTGCCTACAATTAATCAATTGGTTCGTAAAGAACGTAAAAAGCAAGTGAAAAAATCAAAATCACCTGCACTCGTAAACTGTCCTCAAAGACGAGGTGTATGTACTAGAGTTTATACTACAACTCCCAAAAAACCTAATTCAGCTTTAAGAAAAGTTGCAAAAGTTAGATTGACAAGTGGATTTGAAGTTATCTCGTACATTGGTGGTGAGGGTCATAACCTTCAAGAACACTCAATCGTACTTGTACGTGGAGGTAGGATTAAAGATTTACCTGGTGTTAAATACCATATCGTTCGTGGTGCATTGGATGCATCTGGTGTTAATGGTAGAAAAGTTGCTCGTTCTAAATATGGTACTAAAAGACCAAAATAGATAAGAACTTTTTAAACGTTAAAAAATGGTAGAAGTGATTATATTACATAAAAGTGTGAGCTTAAAAAAGCTTTAAGCAGTTTTTATCAAAATATCTTTGAGTAGATGACCTTAGGGGATAAAAATTGAGTAAATCAATAGTAGACGATTGAAGATAATAAGGAAAATAATAATATGAGAAGAAGAAAAGCTCCCGTAAGACCAGTATTGCCAGACCCAGTACATGGTTCTAAAGTTTTAACAAAGTTTGTAAATGCCGTAATGTTAGACGGTAAAAAAGTGACAGCAGAGAAGATTATGTATGCTGCATTAGAGAGAATTGAAGAGAAATCTGGTGAAAAGGGTATTGACGTATTCAACAAGGCAATGGATAACGTTAGACCTATAATGGAAGTAAAAAGTAGACGTGTAGGTGGTGCAACCTACCAAGTACCAATTGAAGTTAGACCCGCACGTCAGCAAACACTTGCTATTAGATGGTTAATTGATGCTGCTAGAAAGAGAAATGAAAGAACAATGGTAGAGCGTCTTTCAAATGAGTTAATGGATGCAGCGACTGATAAGGGTGCTGCATTTAAGAAAAAAGAAGATACCTATAGAATGGCAGAAGCAAACAAAGCATTTGCTCACTATAGATGGTAAGGGAATAGTATGGCACGAACACATAAACTCGAAGACGTAAGAAATATTGGTATTGCAGCACACATTGATGCAGGTAAAACAACAACTACAGAGAGAATTCTTTTCTATACTGGTGTAGAGCATAAAATTGGTGAAGTTCATGATGGTGCAGCCACTATGGACTGGATGGAGCAAGAGCAAGAGAGAGGTATTACCATTACCTCTGCTGCTACTACTTGTGAATGGCAAGGTAAACAGATTAACATTATTGACACTCCAGGTCACGTTGACTTTACCATTGAAGTTGAGCGTTCTATGAGAGTTCTTGATGGTGCTGTTTCAGTATTTTGTGCTGTTGGTGGGGTCCAACCACAGTCTGAGACAGTATGGAGACAACGTAACCGTTACGGTGTACCATCAATTGTATTTGTAAACAAATACGATAGAACAGGTGCTGACTTTTATGAAGTTGAGAGACAAATCAAAGATAGACTAAAAGGTAATCCCGTTCCAATTCAAATTCCAATTGGTGCTGAAGAGAACTTTCAAGGGGTTGTTGACCTTGTAAAAATGAAAGCGATTGTTTGGGACCAAGATGCAGCAATGGGTTCTAACTACCATGTTGAGGATATTCCAGAAGATATGATGGAGTTGGCTGAAGAGTACCGTGAGAAAATGGTTGAAGAGATTTCTGCAGCTGATGGTAACGATGAGCTTATGGAAAAGTATATGGAGGGTGAAGAGCTTACTGAAGAGGAGATTAAAGCTGGAATTAAAGCTGCTACTATTGGTATGCATATTGTTCCAATGACAGTTGGTACAGCCTTTAAAAATAAAGGGGTTCAAACACTACTTGATGCTGTTGTTGACTACCTTCCATCTCCTGTAGAATCACCTGCCATTAAAGGTACAATGATGGATGATGAAGAGGTAGAAATTGAAGTAGAATCTACAGATGATGGTCCATTTGCCTCTTTAGCATTTAAAATTATGACTGACCCATTTGTTGGACAGTTGACATTTATCCGTGTTTACCGTGGTTCTTTAGAGTCAGGCTCTTATGTTCATAACTCAACTAAAGATAAAAAAGAACGTGTTGGTCGAATTATGAAAATGCACGCGATTAAAAGAGAAGAAGTTTCTGAAATTTATGCTGGTGAGATTGGGGCTGTTGTTGGTCTTAAAAACACAACTACGGGTGATACCCTTTGTGACCCTTCAGATAAAGTAGTACTTGAAAGAATGGATTTCCCAGATCCAGTTATCTCTGTTGCAGTTGAGCCAAAAACAAAAGCTGACCAAGAGAAGATGGGTATTGCTCTTTCTAAACTAGCAGCAGAAGATCCGTCTTTCCGTGTTTCAACAGATGAGGAGTCTGGTCAAACTATTATTGCAGGAATGGGTGAACTTCACCTTGAAATTCTTGTAGATAGAATGAAAAGAGAGTTTAATGTAGAGGCTGAAGTTGGTGCTCCACAGGTTGCTTACCGTGAGAGTATTAGAACAGCTGTTAAAAAAGAGTACAAATATGCTAAGCAGTCTGGTGGACGAGGACAATTTGGTCATGTTTATTTACACATTGAACCACAAGAGGCTGGTCTTGGCTATGAGTTTGTCAATGAGATTAAAGGTGGGGTTATTCCAAAAGAGTTTATTGAACCTGTTAATAAAGGTATTCAAGAGGCAATGGCTAGAGGAATTCAAGCTGGTTACCCTGTTGAAGATGTAAAAGTAACTCTTTATGATGGCTCTTTCCACGATGTCGATTCATCTGAAATGGCATTTAAACTAGCAGGTTCTATGGGATTTAGAGAGGGTTGTAAAGAGGCTAACCCATTTATCTTAGAGCCAATGATGAAAGTTGAAGTTGAGACTCCAGAGGATTACATGGGTGATGTTATTGGTGATGTCTCTAAAAGACGTGGTATTGTTCGTGGTATGAGTGATAGAGCAGGAAACAAAATTGTTGATGCTTTTGTACCACTTTCAGAGATGTTTGGTTACTCAACAGACCTACGCTCAATGAGTCAAGGACGTGCAACGTATGCAATGGAATTTGACCATTACGATGAAGTACCTGCTAACGTAGCTAAAGAGATTATTGAGAAGAGAAACTAAGGTTTCTCTTTTATCCCTTTTTACTCTATTGGTTTTCTCCAATAGGGTGTCTTTTTTAACTTTTTATTTTTTATTCTCTTCTTTCTTTTTTATTTTTTTCTCTTTTCTTTTCTATAAACTCTTTATCCCTTTTTATTATAAAACTTAAATTTATATTAAAATATAATTATAATTATCTTAAATAAATAATAAATAAGATAGAATATAGTTTAAATTAAAATTAATTATTTATTTTAATGTAATATCTATATCAAGGAGAGAAAATGAAAAGAATTAGCAATATATTATTACTTCTTACGACAATGTTTGTAAATGTTTTTGCACAGGTAGATTATGCCAATGTTAAAATTTCTGATGCACAGCCTACAGTAAAAAACTCAAAACATAGTAATAGTTATTCCAAAACTACTGTTTCTAAAGTATCACTAGGAAGTTATGTTTGGTTTGACCATAATGGTAATGGGGTACAAGATTTAGGTGAGTTAGGCATTTATGGAATTAATCTTAAACTTTATGATAATGCTGATTGTACAGGTAGTGTTATAGCAACCACAAAAAGTTCAGATATTGGATATTACAAATTTTCTGATATTACACAAAGTACAGATAATTATTGTATAGGAGTAGAGTATCCACGTTATTGGACACATACTCTTTCTAACCGTGGTAGTGATGATGCTTTAGATTCAGATGTCATTACAATGAGCAGTAGTATGGGAAAAATAGAAAATATTTCATTGACTAAAGATAATCTGAACTTAGATATTGGTTTACAGCATAAAGATGTAAATTGTCAGGTTCCAACATTAAAAATGGGAGCTACTGGAGAGTATAATTACAATAACTCATGGGCCAAAAGAGCCACACTTGATGTGGAGTTTGAAAATGTGGTTGCCAATGGATTTTGTCATGAGTATAGCAATAGTGGTCCAGAAGAAGGAGAAAAGTATACGACTCATTTAAAAGATAGGTTAAACTTTTCTAATCTACAACGAGACCGACTTTCACGAACATTTAGATTTATGAGTGACCCTGAAATCATGGCATTGGTTGAAGAGACTTTTAATCCTGAAGATAGAGACTACTGGTTTAATATTTTATCTAATGCATTTGTGTGGTATTACTCTGATTGGGAAAATGATTTCTCTGAAATAGAAACCTATATAGATAATGGATGGTTGTCAGATAAGCTAACCGATACAGAGAAATCCTCTTTAAAGGATATATCGAGACTTATTATTAATAAGATAGAGGGTCTTAACGGAGAAGTTCAGTATGAAGCGATGAAAGTTTACTATCTCTGGAATGAAGATAATGATACACATCAAGATTTAATTGTTCCCGAGACATCTTTAGTACCAAAGCAGAGTGAATGTAAAGCATCTATTGCTACGGCAGAAATAGGAGATTTTGTTTGGTTTGATGCCGATAGAAATGGTAAACAAGATAATGGTGAAGCTGGTTTAAAAGATGTGAAAGTTGAACTTTACAGCAGTGATACCTTGGTTAAGAGTACAACTACAGATGCAAATGGTGCTTATCTTTTTTCTGCTTTAGAAGCTGGAGAGTACAGCTTGAAATTTTTTGCTAAAAATGGTTGGAGTATTACTACTAAAAATGCAGAGGGCGTATCTGCTTCGTTAAATTCTGATGCTGATAAAACTACAGGAAAAACAGAAGCATTAACACTGAATGATGGAGATAAGAACCATGATATTGATGTAGGTATGTATATTACCCCTAAACCAGCTATTAAAATCACTAAAGAGACCAATGGTGGGAAGGTAGATAATATTGTTGAAGGTGATGTAATTACTTGGACTTATGTTGTCACTAACAGTGGAAATGAACCTCTCTCTAATCTTGTAATTAGTGATAATAAAGAGGGCATGGTTTCGGATTGTAAGGGTGATGGCTCATTAGAGCTACTTAATCCTGCAAAGAGTATAACCTGTACTAAAGTTGGAACAGCTATTTTAGGTGCTTATGAAAACTCTGTAACCGTTGTAGCTTCTACTGACAGTGTAGAGGTTCAAGACAGTGCAAAGAGTTCATATGTGGGTAAAGATGCTCCTGTTTTAACAGGTTCTATTGGTGATTATGTTTGGTTGGACCTTAACCATAATGGTATCCAAGATACAGATGAACCAGTAGTCAATGCAATAACTGTTAAACTTTTTAATAAAGAGAATAAAGAGGTAGCTGTTACCAAAACAGATGCTTCTGGAAAGTATCAATTTTTAGATGTTGTAGCAGGTGAGTATTATATTCAATTTTCACTTCCAAGTGGTTACTCTACAACCATTCAAGATAGAGGTGATGATACCTTAGATTCAGATGTAAATGCAGATGGAAAGACAGCACTTTTTATATTGGGTGCTGGTGAGACTATAGAGAGTATAGATATGGGTCTCTACCCAATGTTGGTTGAGTTGGGAAATCGTGTTTGGTATGATGCCAATAAAAATGGTATTCAAGATGCTGATGAAAAAGAGAATATAGCCAATGTTACAGTGAAGTTATATAAAGAGAGTGGTGAGTTTGTTAAAGAGACCAAAACACGTGCTTCTGGTCTTTATAATTTTAAAGATTTAGTTGCTGGAAACTACTATGTTGTTTTTGATATTCCTGAAAACTATAAGGTAAGTCCTAATAATGTAGGAAACAATGAGAGTGATGACTCTGATGCAAACCCTACAACTGGTAAAACAGATGTAGTGACACTTGTAGCAGGTATTAACAATAGAACGGTAGACATGGGTCTCTATCAAGAAGCTGCAAAAGTTGGTGATAGAGTTTGGTACGATGCCAACAAAAATGGTATTCAAGATGATGGAGAAGAGGGCGTAGGTGATGTGACCGTTCAGCTCTATCGTGTAGGTGAAACTGATGCTGTAGCCACCACTAAAACATCTGCAACAGGTATTTACCTTTTTGATAATGTGGCTCCTGCTGAGTATTATATTACATTTACTGCACCTGCTGGTTATACTATTACAGAAGCAAACAAGGGTGATGAGCATAAAGATTCAGATGCTGATGCTACTGGTAAAACAGAAAACTTTACACTACTTACGGGAACACAGAACTCTACTATAGATATGGGGGTTTACCAAAATGTAGTAAGTCTTGGTGACAAGGTTTGGCTCGATACCAACCATGATGGAATACAAGATGTAGGTGAAACAGGGGTAAGAGACATCAACGTAACCATTCATAGTGAAACCAATGATTTTTCTAAGTCTGTTTTGACTGATGAAAATGGTAACTATCTCTTTACACACCTCTCAGCTGGTGAATACTCTGTAGAGTTTAGAGATATACCGTATGGATACCTTGTTACTAAAAAAGATGTCAATGGTAACAAAAATGACTTGAATGATTCAGATGTATATGTAAATGAAGATAAAAAGCTCGTAACAGAGGCAACACTTTTAACCCCTGGTGAAAATGACCTTTCATGGGATATGGGAATCTATAAAACAGTCTGTCTTCCTGGCAAAGCAGTTCTTGGAAACTTGGTTTGGGAAGACTTTAACAAAAATGGTATTCAAGATATAGGTGAGCGAGGGGTGGCAAATGTAAAAGCAACACTCTTTAACAACGATACCGATGAAAAAGTAGCAGAAGTAGTAACTGATGAAAATGGTCTTTATGAGTTTGCTCACCTTGACCCAGAGTTTAACTACTATGTTCAGTTTACTCTACCTGCTGGTTATGTGGTGAGTCCACAAGACCAAGATGATGATATGATAGATTCAGATGCAGATGCAATGGGTAAAACAGATGTAATTACTTTAGAAGCTGACCAGATTAACTCTACTGTTGATATGGGTATTCACCATGAGGGTTCTACCATTGGTGATAGAGTTTGGTACGATGAGAAAAATGGTGTAAGTAATGGTATTCAAGATGCAAGTGAAAATGGTGTTCAAGGTGTAAAAGTTACACTCTATAGTGCCAATGGGGATGAGCTTCAAACCACTCAAACCAATGCAAGTGGAGAGTACCATTTTACCAATATTCCAAAAGGAAATTACACCATAGGTTTTTCTGAATTGCCAAATGGTTATGTATTTACAGAACAGAATCAAGGTGCTAATAGTGAGCTTGACTCTAACGTAAATGTTAATGGAAGAACAGAGCTTATTGTTGTTGATGGTATTGCCAATATAGGGGATATTGATGCAGGTATCAAAACACTTTCTCCTGTAGATTCTCGTCCAGATATAAAAAGAGGTACATCAGGAGAAAGTACAGTTATTGATATTTTAGCAAATGATGGAGATGGTACTTATGACCTTGACCCTTCAACGGTAAAAATCACAAACATACCTGATGGTGCAACACTGAGTGAAGATGCTAGAACTTTAACCGTACCAAATGAGGGTGTATGGAGTGTAAATCCTTCAACTGGAGCCATTACATTTACACCTAATGATGGTTTTGTAGGAGACCCTACACCTATTAGTTATACGGTATCTGATACACAAGGAAATGAGACTGGTTCTGATGTTGAAGTAAACTATCCACCTTTAGCACAAGATGACCATGTAAATGGTGAAGTTGGAAAGCAGATTGTTATCTATGTCCTTGATAACGATAGCAATACTTCAACACCCCTTGATAAAACAACCGTAAGAATTATTGACCCTGAAAATGGTAATGAAGTAGAGACTTTAACCGTAGTGGGAGAAGGAACTTGGAGTACCAATGAAGATGGCTCTATTACCTTTACGCCTGAAAATGGTTTTGAGAGTAATCCAACTCCAATAGAGTATATCGTACAAGAGCAGTCAGGAGATGTGAGTAACAGAGCAACAGTTGCTATTGTTTACCCTGATGCCGTGGATGATATAGTGATAGTACCCGTAGGGCATACAGGTGATATTACAGTAAATGTACTTGAGAATGATAGTAACAATACAGAAGCTTCTACCGTATCTCTAGGATGTACAGAGGCAAATGTAAAAAGCTTAACGGTAGCTGGTGAAGGTGTGTGGAACGTCACAAATGCAGGAGTAGTTCTCTTTACTCCAGAGGCAGAATTTATTAATGAGCCTACAGATGTTAACTATACAGTTGGATTGGTTTCAGGTGAACGTTCTAACTGTGCAACTATAGATGTCCGTTTAGAGTTGTTGGCTAGAGATGATAGCTCACTTATGAATGTAGGTGGTAAAACATGTATTCATGTTTTAAACAATGATTATGGTTCTCTTAATCCAGAGTCTGTAA
This sequence comes from Campylobacteraceae bacterium, assembly GCA_027068975.1. Lineage (GTDB taxonomy): Bacteria > Campylobacterota > Campylobacteria > Campylobacterales > Sulfurovaceae > UBA1140. The sequence continues at coordinate 23,145 of JALXFN010000136.1, forward strand.
AACTTATCTTACCAGAGAACATACCAGCTGGAAGTAGAGTGACTGAAGATGGAAAAACTTTAACTGTACGTGGTGAGGGTGTATGGTCGGTAAATAGTGAAGGTATGGTTTGTTTTAGAGCTGAAGATGGTTTTACAACAACTCCAACACCAATTAACTATAGTGTAGAGAACCGTAATGCTTTAGTTAGCAATATTGCAACCATTACTTTAACGCAAGGTGGTGATGCAACTGTTATCGCTACCAATAATAGTGCTCAGGCAAATAATGGTGAGCCTATAGTTATAGATGTGTTGAGTGATGATAGAGGTGACCTTAATGGTTCAAGAGTTTATATTTTAGATGCAGATGGAAATAGAGTACAGAGTCGTGTAGTTACGGGGGAAGGAACTTGGCAAGTAAATGCTGACCAAACAGTAACATTTACACCAGAAGCAGGTTATACAGGTACACCTACTCCTATTGAGTATGTTATTCAAGACCGTCATGGTGTTATTAGTAATACAGCTACGATTACTATTGAAGGAGTATGTACCTGTGAAGCATATGAGAAGAGTGTTCCTGTATTAAGTGATACAGCAGGAGCATTAATGCTCTTATTAACACTTTTACTAATGCTTTTCTTTTTTGAAAGAGAAGAAAATATGAGATATAGTTAGAAATACCAAGATTAATTGGTATTTTCAGCTTAAACAGTGTAGAATATAATTAAATAATATATAACAAAGGATTTAAAATGAAACAAGTAAAATTATCTATAATCACTATTTTAGCAATGGGGAGTTTTGCCTATGCTGGGGGTGATATTGCCCCTGTAACAGAGTTTGAGACAGAAGATGCTGCTCTTGCAGAAACGTATGTTGAACCTACCGTAGAAGAGGAGTATGTCGCTCCTGTAGAAACTCCAGCTCCAGCTCCAGCACCTATAGCCGTTAAGCCAAAGCCAGTTCCTGTGGTTCCTGTTAAAAACATTAAGGCAAATGGATTTTATGCAGGTTTAGGTATTGCAGGAGCTCAGTATAAATCAAATTGTGATTCAACTTGTTCAAAATCAGGTAAAGATAAAACAGTTGGTGTTATGGCAAGAGTCGGTTATGACTTTAATAAATATGTAGGTCTTGAAGCAAGAGGTATTAGAACCAACTGGAAAGCCGATGGTGGAAAAGTAAAACATGCAGGTATTTTTGTTAAGCCTATGTACCCTGTAACAGATGCAACTAATGTATATGGATTGGTTGGTGTGGCAAAAACTAAAACTGATGGTCATCTTCAAAAAACAAATGCAGAAACACTTGCTCTTGGTGCTGGTGTAGAGGTTGACTTAAGTGCAGACAGAGCAAAAGAGGGTCGTTACAATAGAGCATTTGATGGTCAAGGTGACCAAGAGAAAGGTTTGGGTGTATTCCTCGACTATGAAAGAATGGCAGTGAAGTCAGGGGCTCCTGACTTAGATGCTGTTTCAGCTGGTGTTACTTACGACTTTTAATTTTTTCTTCTTTTAGTCTTTTTTTCTCAAGCTTAGTGACTAAATTGGTCACTAAGTAGAAATAAAATTCTTCTTTTTATACTTCCTCTTTCCTTTACTATTTAAAATTGTTTTTCTCTAAATATTGGTGTTTAACTTTTATTAATATTTCTTTTTATTTTTACAAGATTAACTTAAGTTGTATTTAATATTTATTAAAATAAATACATAAAATTAGTAAAGGAAATTAATATGAAATTAAAAATGTCTATAATGCTTAGTACATTATTATTGGGTAACATACTACATGCTTCCAATGTCAATATAACGACTAAGTACGGTAAAACAGGAGGTGTTCTCGGACCTCTTAATAAAACTACTGATAAAATAAATGGACGAGCAATTTGTTCTGTTGACCCAACTCCTGGTTGTGATTTTGATGATGACCCAAAATTTAATAATAATAATACAGTTGATGACCCAAGTGATGATAGTTATAGTGGAGACTTGTTGGTACGTACCAATGATAATTTTCAGGCTATTGCTGGTTGGACATGGAATGGAACAGCAGGTGGAGCCGAAGAGGTAGCTACCATTACAGGTACTTTACCTGCTGGTGGATATTATGAATGGGCAGCACTTCCAGGATCTTGTAATCTTGCCAATTCATCTATTTCTGCTGATAAACAGACAATTATTTGTGAGCGAAAAGATTTTGATAAGAATGATGCAGGTACCTATTCTGAAGATTTAACCTTTAACGTACGAGTTTTGGGTGGAACTCCTTCTGGAACTCAACCAGGAGATATTAAGTTTAAAGTTGAAGCACCAAACGCAACAGCTGTAGAGGATACTACAGATGGAAACTCTTTAACTGTTACAGCTTCCCCTAGATGGAATTTAGATAAAGCTTTTGGAGCCTATTCTGTTCGTTCTGGTCAAACAGTAACGATTGATGGTCAAGAGAAAGAGGGATGGGTGATTGATTATCGATTGCTTATTGAGACTGATGAAGTTAATGGTGAGATAGATAATACATACTCTTTGTTAGGTAATGAGTCTTTAGGTGCTGATGCAACACTTACTTTTACAGATGATTTGTCTAATGTTTCTCCTAATGCAAAACTTTTAGATTGTCGTACTACAGGACGTGCATACAGTGATGGTACATTAAGAGATGGTTATGACGGAAGCAATCTTCCTATTACTTTCTCTGGTGAAGGGTCTATTAAGCCAACACAAGTAAATTCACACTTACCTCAAGCTAAAGATGAACAGCAGGTAACGTGTACTCAAACAGGCAGCTCTGTAGCTGTTGAAGTAAAACATGTAGATGCCACCTTAAACCACTACCCTACACGAGATTATTATGACCGACCATTACCTGTAAATCGTGCTATTGCCTCAATGGTTAATATGTCAATATTTATACCTCTTGAAGATGTAAAAGCAGGACCAAATGGAACTGTAGATTGTGATGGGTATGGTATTGGTAGAGATGACTGTGATGATGGTGAATTAATTACAAAGAACTATGTAACTGATTTTAATCCTGTATCTGCAAGTGGAGTACAAAACTTCTCAGGTCAAGGGGAGAGTGAAAAAGACAACTATCGTACCTATACACTACAGTACTCAGCAGGTAGTTTTGACAAATACTACTGGGGTGATAAGAATAGTATTTGGAATGGACCAGCTGAATCAACAAGTTCTAGACAAGGAGATAGATTTGTCGGTAAAGGGTATGAGTGGTCATCGAGACTTTATGCTAATAACAGTGGTGGAGTTAACCAAACAGAAAATGGTTTTTGTGATGTAATTGATGCCAATTATATGGAAATAATTAAGTATAGTGAGAAAACGAACTACACCGATACTCGTTATAACCATGAAGATGAGTTGCCGTTTATTACTTATACAAGTATAGGAAAAGGTACTCCTGACAATCATTTATATAATGGCTCAAAACTAACAGACTATTATGATTTTGAATTTGCTGGAGATTATGAAGATGACTCTTTTCTTCCCTCTAACAATAACAACAGACAAGATGAAAATCAAGATGCAAAAACACGTGCAGAGTGTGATGCCCCTGCCAATAAGTGGTATGCAACCATGGATGAAGCAAGAAATGCAGCAGGAGGTGTTGGTGCTGTAACAAAAGTAAGATGGAAACTAAAACCAAATATGCTTATGGTTCCTGGTCAAAGTGAGTATTGGATGCTTCTTCATCGTGTTCGAGAAAACAGATTGGATAATAATGAACCTCTTCAACCTGGAGATATGATGGTTAACTATGGTAAACACAAGTTTGATGGTAACCAAGGAACATGGAGTAACACCTCTTATATTCCTCATGGATTAGATACTGATGGTATTCCAGAAGGTTTTAGTGGTGCTGCAGGTGATAGAATGTTCTATACGGATGCAAAAGTACGTATTAGAAAAGAGGAGAGTCGAACAAGTGCAACTCCAGGAAATGAGGTAACATATAGTTTTAAAATGTCATTTACAGATGATATTAGAACTCAAGGTGAGTCAGACAGTGTTAAGTTGACTGATATACTTCCTAAAGATTTTAAGTATCAAAAAGGTTCAGTAACTCCTTCATCTTATGGTGAACCAATTATTGGTAGTTGTGCTGATGCAATAGATATTAACTCTACTGAGTCACCATGTGTTGATGGAGAGAATCAAGTTTTAATTTGGGATTTAGGAACTAGAGAAATCAATGCAGATATAGCAGATTTAAACTACACAGCACTCATTGGTGCAGCTGCGAAGGTGGGGACAAATACAAATGTTGTTAAAATAGAATCTCCTGCTGATGCTTCTCCTATTTCACAACGTAAATCTGAAATTGGTTTAATCATTGATGTTCCTGCTTCTATCAATATTGTAAAAAGTACCGAAGAGAATCCAGACTATCCAAGTAAAAGAGAGAGAACAACAGAGCCTAAAGATATCTATTTCTTAATGGATATGAGAAATGGTAAAGATGGTGATATAACTGATTTAGATGTTATTGATATTTTACCTTTTGAAGGTGATGCAGATGATGCAGCAATTAAATTTAATAATTTAGAGCTTAAACGTAAAAAAGCAACAAGTTTCCATGGTAGTATGATTTTCCATGAAGCAAGTTTTAACCAGCACCCTGGTTCAGATACAGCATGTGATATGTCTTATACTAGGGGTGGGGATTATAGTGTAAAATACTACTACACCAATGCAGACCCAAAAACAATTAATATGGCACCAACGGTTGGTGATGAAAATGATATAACCAATGCACAGTCTATTTGGTGTGAAGGAGACGCAACTGGACCAAATGGTTGTACTATTGCATCAAGTGGTTTTACATTCTCTAGCAATAGTCAAGTAACAGCTGTTCGTGCAAGAGGACCAAGAATGGAGAAACAAGCTATTTGTCAATTTAAGGTGCATGTTACTGTAGATGACAACTTAGCAGGAGACAACTACTCTAACTCTGCAGGTGCTAGTGCTACAGGTATTACGTTACCAGTTCTTTCAAACTCATTGGCTGTACCTGTTGTTGGTAGTTCTTTAGGAGATAGAGTTTGGTATGACAGAAATGCAAATGGTATACAAGATGAAGGTGAAAATGGAGTAGAAGGTGTAACTGTAAAACTATTGGATGGTAGTGGTAACCCTGTTAAAAATCCTTTAACTGGTGCAGATTATGTTACAACTACTGGTGCTGATGGAGTTTATGGTTTTAATAAGTTAAATCAAGGAAGTTATATTGTCGAGATTGTTCCACCAGCTGGGTACATTGTCTCAAAGAAAGAGGAGGGTAGTAACTCTGCTATAGATTCAGATATCAATAGTGATAGCAATAGAACAGATGTTATTACATTGGACGTAGAGGAGGACAATCCTACTATAGATATGGGTATATTTACTCCTATTATCTCAGGAAATGTTTTTTCCGATGGAAATGGAGATGGGACCATTAATGGAACAAAAATTGCAACAGCCAGTGGAACTCAACTCTATGTTACTCTATTGTCAAATAGTGGAGATATCTTAGCAACTAAACCACTCTTGGCAGATGGAACTTACACATTTGATGGTGAAGATGGAGTACAAGCAAATAGTGACTATAGAGTTGTTATAAGTAGTAGTTCAAATACAGCAACCTCTACACTTCCTGATAACTGGAACCATGCAGATGGTGAACATGTTGGAACAGGTGTTGGAACAGATGGAACAGCTGATGGAATTATTGATGTTAAAGTTCTTAAAGAGAATGTTCCAAATGTAAACTTTGGAATTAATGAGAAACCAGTAGCACAAGACAAAACAGAGGCTCCACAACTGAACCCAGGAGCAGATGTAAAAGTCTCTGTGCCAGATTTAAATGTAACAGATAGAGAAGATGGAACACCAACAACGATAACCATCACAACACTTCCTACTAATGGAAAACTTTATTATAATGGAAATTTAGTAACAGTAAATGAGGCTATTGAAAATGCAGACCCAAGTAAATTTACCGTTGACCCAGACAATGGTGACCAAACGGTTGTATTTAACTATACAACAACTGATAAAGTTGGTGTAGTATCAGATGAAGCAACGGTTACCATGCCATTTAGAGGATTGAAAATTTCAGGAAATATCTTTGATGATGGAAGTGGAGATGATACTATTAATGGTACAAAAATTTCAAGTCCAGATAGTAAACAACTCTATGCAACTCTTTTAAGTGGTGATGGTGCAGTATTGGCAACTAAAGCAATATCAGCAGGAGCATATAGCTTTAATGGTGATGATGGGATTAAGCCAAATAGTAGTTACACCGTAGTGCTTAGTACAGAAGCAAATGCAACTGAGGCAAAACTTCCAACAGATTGGAACCATGCAGATGGTGAGCATATTGGTACAACTGAAGGAACAGATGGTGATGCAGATGGTTCCATTTCAGTTTCAGTAGAGGGTGTAGATGTTCCAGAAGTTAATTTTGGAATCAACAACAAGCCGACAGCTGTAGATAAAGCTGAGCCAACACAAGCAAACCCTGGGAAAGATAATCAAGTAGTTGTACCAACATTGAGCATAGCAGACAAAGAAGATGGAACACCAACAACGATAACCATAACAACAGTTCCTGCTAATGGAAAATTATACTATGATGGTGATGAAGTAAATGCTGGAGATACATTAACTGATTTTGACCCAAGTAAATTTACGGTTGACCCAGATAATGGAGACCAAACTCTTGAGTTTAAATATACTGCAACAGATAGAGCTGGTGTGGTTTCAGATGAGGCAAAAGTGACTCTACCGTTTACAGATATTGCTATCTCTGGAAAACTATTTGATGATGGAAATGCTAATGGAAATGTCGATGGAAACTTAACAGCAAAAGCTGATAATACACAACTCTATGTAACTCTAGTCGATGCTAATGGTGATGCGGTAGCTTCTAAACCTTTAGGTGCAGATGGAACATATAGCTTCTCAAATGTTGATGGTGTTACACCAAATACAAACTATACTATGGTTCTTTCTGATGAAGTAAATAGAACAACTCCAAAGCTTCCAGAAAACTGGAACAATGCAGATGGTGAAAATATTGGTCTTAATGGAGTTGATGGAGATGCAAATGGTATTGTAGCTGTTAATGTGGCTTCAACACATATTTCAGAGATTAACTTTGGTATTAATAAAAAGCCAGTAGCTGATGATAAAACAGAGCCAACACAGTTTAATCCAGGTTCAGATGTACAAGTAAGCGTTCCAACGTTAACCGTTAGCGATAAAGAAGATGGAACTCCAGCTATTGTAACTATTAGAACACTGCCTACAAATGCAACACTCTATTATGATGGTGTAAAGGTAACAGTTGATATGGAGATAGCTGATCTAACGCTATTGACAGTTGACCCAGATGATGGTGACCAAACAGTACTGTTTACGTATACTTCAACTGATGTAACAGGTATGGTTTCTAACCCAGCAACGGTGACTATGCCATTTAAAGGGATTAAAATTGCAGGTAATATCTTTAATGATGGAAATGCTGATGGTACCGTTAATGGTACGCCAATAGCTTCACCAAATGGTACGCAGTTACATGCTACTCTTTTAGATGTTAATGGAACAGCGATTGCCACTACACCTATAGCAGAAGATGGAACATACAGCTTTGGAAATAAAGATGGTGTTTTACCAAACCACTCATACTCTGTAGTACTTAGTACAACAGCTAATTCAAATGAAGCTTCTCTTCCAGTGAACTGGAACAATGCAGATGGTGAGCATATAGGTACAAATAAAGGTCTTGATGATGCTCCTGATGGAGTTATTAATGTAACTGTAGTAGAGAAAGATGTGGTTGAAGTAAACTTTGGAATCAATAAAAAACCAGTTGCAGGTGATAATACAGGTGAATTACAACTTAACCCAGGAACAGATGTTCAGGTCAATGTAATTGATTTAAATGTTAGTGATAGTGAAGATACAACACCAAGTACTGTAACCATTAAAACAGTGCCAAGTAATGGAACACTATATTATGATGGTGTAGAGGTTGTTGCTAATCAAGTGATTGAGAATTTTGATAATAGTAAATTAACACTTGACCCAAATAATGGTAGTTTAACAGTTTCATTTACTTATACAACTACAGATGGTAGTGGTGTAGAGTCAGATATAGCAACTATTGCTATGCCATTTAAAGGTCTGAAAATTTCAGGAAATATCTTTAATGATGGTAACAACAATGGAATAGTTGATGGAGATTTAACATCAAAAGCTGATGAGGTAGCACTCTATGCTGTACTACTAGACAGTAATGGTAATTTTATGGCAAGAGAAGCTATAAAAGCAGATGGTTCTTATGACTTTGATGGATTAGATGGAATTGTTCCAAACAGTACTTATAATGTTGTTTTAACTTCTGATGCAAATGGTACAACAGCAATGTTGCCAACTACATGGACTAATGCAGATGGTGAGCATATAGGAGCTGATACTGGTTTAGATAGAGTAGCAGATGGAGCGATTAAAGTTGTAGTAACTACTAAAGATATTCCAGAGATTAACTTTGGGATTAACAAAAGACCAGTGGCTGATGATAAAACAGAGCCAGAGCAGTTAAATACAAGTAGAGATGCTCAGTATGTTGTACCTACATTAACGGTGAGTGATAAAGAGGATGGGGTACCAGCAGTTATAACCATTAGAACACTACCTACAAACGGAACACTTTACTATGAGGGAACTCCTGTAGAGGTAAATGCAACCATTGCAGACCCAAGTAAGTTAACAATTGACCCAGATGATGGTGACCAGAATGTTACCTTTACCTATACATCAACAGATGTAACAGGTGCAATTTCAGACCCTGCAACGGTAGTTATGCCATTTATTGGTGTGAAAATTTCAGGATATATCTTTGCAGATGGTAACAACGATGAGACAGTTAATGGAACGCAGATAGCAACAGTAGATGGTGTTCAGCTCTATGCAACACTGCTTAATGAGAATAATGAGACTTTAGCTACTGTAGCGATTGATAGTAATGGAAGTTACCTCTTTGAAAACAAAGATGGTGTCTACCCGAACAATAATTACCATGTGGTACTTAGTACAGAAGCCAATGCTACAACAGCCTCACTTCCAGAAAATTGGAACCATGCAGATGGTGAGCATATTGGTAGAGATAAAGGTTTAGATGATAATGCTAATGGAGTGATAGCTGTAAGTGTTGTAACAACGGATATCCCAGAGGTTAACTTTGGTATCAATAAAAGACCAGTAGTTGAAGATGTTACCTCAGTAGTCCAAGCCAATCCAGGAGCAGATAAGCAAGTACAAGTTATAGATTTAGGTATTAGGGATAATGAAGATGGTTCTCCAAAAACGGTAACTATCGTCTCTTTACCAACAGAGGGTACGCTCTATTATGATGGTGTTGAAGTAACAGAAGGTCAAATTATTCCTAACTTTGATAATAAGTTGTTAACAGTTGACCCTAAAAATGGTGCAACAAAGATAGAGTTTGATTATACTACAACGGATAATACAGGTTGGGAGTCAGAAAAAGCAAGAGCAACCATGCCGTTTGCAGCAGTTGCTCCAGCAGAAAACTTTACGGCTGAAGATGATGCACAACCTGCAAGTTTAGAAGGACCAGTAACTACCATTAATGTATTGGAGAATGATGTGTTAGGTGAAAATAGTACGATTCATCTTCTTAATATAAATGATGGTACGGTTTTATGGAATGAGGGTACAGCTGTAGGTTCAGCAACCATTAATACACAAGATAGTGTTGTGGTTCCTGGTGAAGGTGTTTGGACAGTAAGTGGTAGTACTGTTGTCTTTACAGCAGAAGAAGGTTTTACAGGTATTCCAACACCAATCTACTATGTTGTAGAAGATGACCAAGGAAACCAAACCAATGTAGCACAAGTAGCAGTTATAAGTAATTGTGTTTGTGATACCTATGAAAAGTCAGCCAGTGATTCTGTATCAGCATTAAACCCATGGTGGATGATAGTCGGAATGTTCTTTATCTCAATTCTAGGAGCTCTCTTTGCAAGAAGAGAGTTTGAAGAGCTTAAGTAAGAGCTTCTTATTTTGAAGCTTTTTTCAAAAAAAGCTTCAAAGACTTTTTAGATTTATAATTCATCTTATACTCAATATGTTCCAAATACCAAAGGAGCTGTTTGGGTGTAATATCTCTTTTTTTTGCCTCTTTTTTTAAAATATATTGAGGTACTTTATGAGGTGTATGCATAAACTTTTTAGCCATTTTTTTAATAGACTCTCCATAACAGTTGTAACATAGTCTAGCAAATACAAAAGGTAAATTGGTCTCTTTGTGCCACTCTGTAGCCAAATCAATACCCTCTCCTCCATTTAAATAGTAGGTTAAAGCCTTATCTCCAATAATAACTTCTCCTTTTAAATCTAAAACCTCTGCTAATTGATTGGAAGTGGCTGATTCATTATCTACTTTATCCTCTCCCTCTATAACAAAAACAGAATATACAGCTCTATTTGCAATAATCCCCAAATCTGTACAGTCATATCTAGGAGACTCTATACTAGAGATAAATGCTCCATTAATATGTCGTGATTTAAGAGCTTTGTTGATTTGACTGGGGACATTTTTTCTATAGTTTAGTGCCATTTTTGTACCTGAGTGTTTAATATAACGCTTCATAAAAACTTGAAAAGGTAAAAGATTGAGGTAGCTAATGGAACCAAATATCACACTTATACTCCTGAATGAAAAATTTAAGCATGATTATATCAAACAACTTTTATAATCGAAACAATTTTTAGAAAAAGGTATTAGAAATGGTTATAGTGGAATTTTTAGGTCCCATAGGTGAAGAGTCTTTAGAGTTAGAAGCTAAAACACTTCATGATGTAGCAGAGCAACTACAAAAAATAGATACCATCAGTGCATGGCTATCTAAATGTGCTGTAGCTGTTAATGACCAGATGACAAGTGATTTATCTATGGAACTTAAAAGTGGTGATAAAGTCTCTATTTTACCTCCTGTATGTGGAGGTTAAAAATGGAGTTATATAACGGTTCATTAGATGTAGAGCAAATCTTTTCAAAGTGGTTACATGAAGAGGCAGCGTCCAACTATGGCGCATACATTCCTTTTGTAGGAACCATTCGAGCAGAAGATGGTATTGAAGCTTTGAGTTTTGATATTTATGAACCTGTGTTAGAGGCTTGGTTTAACTCTTGGGTTGAAAAGGCAGAGAAGTTGGGAGCCAAAGTAAAAATGGCACATGCTATTGGTGATGTTCCAGTACATACATCATCTTATATATCGGCTGTTTTTTCACCAAAAAGAAGAGTGGCATTAGAACTTATAGATGAGTTTGTAGAAGATTTTAAAGCCAATGCTCCTATTTGGAAATATGATGTAAAAGATGGAAAAAGAATTTATGCAGAAGATAGAAGTACCCCTATGAGTGGTAGTGGGTTATTGGCGTAGGTTCGGTAGCACCGAACATTAAAATTAAATAGAATTAAAAAAAGGAAAAATAGAATGGCATTTATGCACTTCGATGAGTCTATAGATATAATTAAAAATATAGAGATAAAAAGTTATAAAACACATAAAAAATATTTAACAGATTGTTTGGGGTATGTCTTAGCAGAAGATATTATTGCTGACCATAACTCACCAGAATTTCCAACATCTGCGATGGATGGTTATGCTATAAAACATGAAGATTTAGCATTGGGAAGATTAAAAATATCGAGTATTAACCCAGCAGGTTCTGATTTGGTAGATGAAGTTATTGGTGGTCAGTGTATTAAAACCTTTACGGGTTCACTTATGCCAAAAGGAGCAGACACTTTAATTCCTATAGAGAATGTAACAGTAGAAGGTGATGAGATTGTTATAAATGAAGAGATTCCTTTTGGATTTTCAGTAAGAGCAATAGGTGAAAATTATGCCAAGGGACAAAAACTTATAGAAGTAGGGACTAAAATAGGCTTCGCAGATATAGGTGTTATGGCAAGTTTAAATGTCGTCTCTCCTTTGGTTTATGAAAAACCTAGAGTGGCTATTTTGTCAACAGGTTCAGAACTACTTGAACTAGGAGAGAGCCAAACTTCTGATGCACAAATTCGTAGTTCTAACAACTATATCTTAGAGGCAATAGTCAAAAAATATGATGGAGAACCTTTACAGTTAGGATGTATATCTGATGATAAAGAGAGTATTTTATCGGCAGTTAAAAAAGCATTATCTCAAAGCGATATAGTCGTAACTACAGGTGGTGTATCGGTAGGTGATTTTGATTTTGTAAAAGATGTTATTGTAGAACTTGGTTGTGAGGTACTCTTTAAAGGAGTACGTGTTAAACCTGGGCAACATATTATGGTAGCAAAAAAAGATGATAAGTTCATTGTGGCACTACCAGGGTTTGCGTACTCTTCTACAGTGACAGCATTGCTCTATATGGTGCCACTAATAGCTAAACTTCAAAAAGGTAAATGTTCATTACGTATGGTTGAAGCAACACTTCGTTCACCTTTTAATAAACGTATTAAGAAAGCAGAATTTACAGCGTGTAACTATAGTTTAGAAGAGGGGAGTTATTTTGTCGATTTTGATGGTAAAAAATCTGGCTCTTCTGCTATTTTAACCAATATGTTGGGGGCAACTGCTCTTTTGGTTACTTCAGAAGAAGATACTCCTAAAGTAACAGGTGGTAAGGTTAAAATTCTTCTTATCGACTAATCTTCACAGTTTGCATATTGGTACGCACTTTTAAATAGAGTGCCAATTCTGCAGCTGTTTTACATCCTGAGTTAATAGCTTCATTCAATATTTTTTTACTTGTTGTTACATTCATTTTAAATCCTTTTTTAGTAAAATATGTCAAATTATACATATATTATGTAATTTAAGTATAAAATATGGCAAATTGTCATATAATTTGTAAAATAGATTAAAGAAGGATTAAAAATGTATGATTTTAAGAAAATAATTATTAAGTTGAAAGATATTCTTGCAGAAGAGATAACTAATAAAAAAATATTTGATAAAGATGTTGCAGATGCTTTGGCAATACCTCAAACAACTTTTGCAACCATGAAGAAAAGAAATTCCATACCTTTTAAAGAGATTATGGAATTTTGTGCTACAAAAAAGTTGAGTATCAATTGGCTTTTTTTTGACCAAGCCATAGACATGTTAGCAGAGGAGACAGAAAAATTCTTTCAAATTCATTATTTTGCAAATGTTAGGGCAAGTGCAGGGGGTGGAGCATTTACATTTGATGAAAATTATGAAGTATTGACCGTTGATAAAACAATATTGAGTAATATTATTAGCTCTAGTAATCAGGATATAGAAGCTATCAATGTAGATGGTGACTCTATGGAGCCAACACTACAAGATGGCTCAATTGTCTTTATTGATAGAGAGCAAACCAATATTTCAAAAGATGGTATCTATATCGCTTCAACTAATGTGGGGCTATTTATAAAACGTATTAGACAAAGAGCAGATGGAATGATTGAACTTATCTCTGACAATAAAGCTTATAGCCCAGAAGTAATGTTACCAGAAGAGATTAAAATAGTAGGAAGAGTTGTTGGAAACATTGAGAGTTTGTAATAATAATATTAGTATAATAGATATAAATTATAAAAGGAAAAAAATGTCAGATAACGTAAAAACATTAGATCAGAGAATAGATAGAATATACAAAATGGCAAAAGAACATTTTGGAGAGGTACGTTTTGTTGGAATTAAAAGACATACTAAAATAGGTTGGGTTGCAAAAATTCAGTTTGATGAGTTTGAATCATTAGTCGCAGAAGGTGAAGATGCAATTGATGCACTTAAAAAGTTAAGAAAACGTGTTAAAAAAATTATAGATAGATACAATATGGTTTAATATGAAAAAAAACAATATTATTCTTATTGGATTTATGGGTATAGGTAAGGGAACAACTGCTAGAGCTTATGCAGAACAATATAAATGTTTTATTATAGATACTGATGATTTAATAGAATCTAAAGAAAATCAAAAAATTAAAAATATTTTTGATAAAAAAGGTGAAAAATATTTTAGAGAATTAGAACAAGAGTGTGCAGACTGGATTCTCTCTTCTGTTGATAATACATTTATCTCTTGTGGTGGTGGATTTTATAATGTAAATAACTTAAAAGAGTTAGGTGTAGTTATTTTACTAGATGCTTCTTATGATTGGATATATAAGCGTCTCTCTACAGCTGAAAACTCAAAAGCAAAATTAAAAAAACGTCCACTCTTCTCAGAACCTAAAAAAGCGAAAAAGTTGTACAAAGAGAGAGAGAAGGCTTATAAAAAAGTTGCTGATATTGTTATTAATGTGGAAGATAAAGACTTAAAGAGTGTTATTAGAGAGATACATAAAAAAGTTACTATCATATAGTAAGCGAATTACTTTATAACATAGAATTTGAAATTTTTTTTATAAATTTCAAAAAACCCTTGACATCCTTAGACAATTTCTCTATAATACGCGTCCAAGAACAAAGGGTACGACTTAGAGATTAAGTCGATAAAGTTCCTAGAGTTTTTAAGTGGTCTTTAACAACTAAATATAAGAGAACAAAACAAACGTCTATTTGAGTTTTTTTCGATATTTTTTAAAATAAAAATACGATAAAGAGAGAACTTAATTAGAAATTTTTAAGTGATTCTCTGAAATAGGTTTAAACTTATTTTCATTAATTTTAAT
>JALXFN010000137.1 GCA_027068975.1 Campylobacteraceae bacterium
CTAAGTACCAATTCTTGGTCTTCCATTTTCCTAACTTTAGCACTATTTTTAGATAATTGAGAAATTTTTGTAAAAATTTCATTTTTAGATAATTCTTTAATCAAATCTTTAAATTCTCCTCTACATGTTGCATTTCTTAATTCTTGTGGTTCAAGTTTAACTGAACCTGAATTCAATCTTTCAAAAATATCGTATTTAACTTGTGCATCAACAGTAGAATCTATTCTTAAACTTTTAATAGTTCGTTCTTCTAATCTTCGTATTAAAAAGGAAGGTAAGTCCTTATAATATGTACCGTTCAAACCATTTAAAGTTTCTAATCCTTCTAATGCATACTCACCTTTAAAAAATTTATATATACTAGTAAGTCTTTGTTGTCCATCAATTACAGAGTATCTAGCTACCCCCTCAACATCTTCATCATCTACATCTATATCTTGAGAAATATAAATAACAGGTATAGGAATATTAAGAATCAAACTTTCTATTAATCTTGATGAAGTTTCGTTACTCCATCGATGATTTCGTTGATATTCAGGATTTAACTTGATAACCCCTTTATCAATTTTTTTAACCATAGTTTCTAAATCATACTCTATATTTTGAGTTTTAACTGTTCTTTCTTTTGCTTTTTTTTGAATTGATTCTAAATTTGTTTTTAAATTCATTTTAGTATTTTCCCTCATTTATATTCATGTTTAATTATAGCAATAAGCTTTTAAGTTCAACTTACTCTCTCTATAGTAGTTTAAGTAAAAAATAAGTGTCTCCCACCATCTCGGTAAAAATGCACTCAAGTGTTATTTTATTCAACAAATTTTTTTTGCAAATCAAATTCTAATATGCATTCCCAACGAGGACGTTTGGAATTAGTAGATAGCTCTTCCTAAATATTAATCATAATTCTCATTTTTCAACTCTTCTATTTTTTCAATAGGAAGATTGGTACATCAAGCAATTATCTCTAATTCTATATCCTCTTTTAGTAAGTTTTTAGCAATATTAATAGAGGTTGCATTATAGCTCCTTTTTTTGGTCTTATTATAGCTATTTTTAACCAAGTCAACCTTTTAACAAAAAATGTTAAAATAGGCTCATGAAAGCAGATGAAGAAGTAATCAAACAATCCATAATCTATCTTAATCAAAACAAAAAAGAGTTTTTAGAAACCTACACCAAAGGCATAGAACCCTCAACAGATAAAGTGGCTATCTTTACAGCAGGTATGAGTGGAGTAGGCAAAACGGAGTTGGCAACCTTTTTAAAAGAAGAAAATCCAAAACTTTTACATATTGATACAGATGAGATTAGAGAGTTTTTTAGACCAATTGGTTATGATGGTCAAAACTCAAACCTTTATCAAAAAGTAGCAAGTCGAGGTTTTTCTGAACTCTTTTCTCATAGTTTAAAAAAGGGTTACTCCTTGATTATGGACTCAAATTTTGCTAATATAGAGGTAGCAGTTTTAAATATTAAGCGTTTACTCAAAAAATCGTATAAGATTGAGATTTTTTATCTTTATGATTACCCTGAACGGTGTTATGAGTATGCCACAAGACGAGAGGTTATAACCCATAGAAAAGTGCCAAAAGATGTTTTTGCACGGAGCAATCTTAACTCTTATAAAACCGTTTTAGAGATAAAAGAGCTTTTTGAAAAAGAAGTTGAATTAACCTTTTTTGACAAAAGAAACGCTAATGTTTACAACAATATAGAAATAGACTTATTAAAAAGTCTGATAGGAGAAAATTTTGACATTTAATGAAGAGTTTATGAAACGAGCATTGAAGCGTGTTAATGAGCTTCAAAAAGAGATGATAGAAAAATCTAAAAAAGTTCCAAATAGTGAAGCTTTTGTTAAAGTTCGGATGGAAGACTTTTATCGAACTTATGGACAGTGGCGAGTTTCTCGTTAAGATTGATAATTGTTTTGGGTTGGCTATTTTGATATATGTATCAAAAAAAGTATATCAAAATTTGATATTCATCCCCTACTGCGTAGTACAAACAGAACAGACATCAAAAGTACGAAAAACAAAAGTAGCCTCCTCAACACTCTTAGCCCCCACCATTGCTTTTATAGCAACCCCTTGCTCCTCTTTTGTACCATGACTTAAGTTCCATTGGGTTGGGGTAATAATCTCATAATTGACTATTTTCCCATTTTTTACTTTTGTTTTATGAATTAGTGAACCACGAGAAGCCTCTACAATACCAACCCCTTCAAAGTGTAAAGCCATCTTGTTTAGAGGTAGGGTACATGAGGGTTCATCTAAAGCAAGGTTTTGAAGTAGGTTTTTACAACTCTTCAAAAGTACTCCAACCTCATCGACACGTGCAAAAACTCTAGTCATCAAAGAGTCCTTGTAACGTTTATGCAATGATTTAATAATAGGACGTTTTGCAACCATACCTCGTGAGAGTGAACCTACCTCATAGAGTCTCTTTTTGTACTCAACTGCTTTAGCTACCGTGTTCTCTTGCATGGACTCTTTGACATAACGAACATCTACCTTTGAGAGTTGCGTACCAATGGACTTTGCCGAAACAGAGAGTGGTGACTCTGCAAAGACAATAAATCGGTCATGACTCTTTCCTATGGTTGCCATGTCGTTACTTCCTAGCAGATAGAGAAGATTTCCAAAATCTCCCTCAATTTCAGAGAGTTGTGTAATAGATTTAATAGCCAAATACTCCTCTAAATCCATACCTATAACCACCTGCTCAAAAAAGCGAATGCTCTCCTCTACTAGACTCTGTGCTTGTATCACATCTAAATGGGTTGGGTCACAACTCACTCCACCTACCACAGCGTAACTAGAGTGAGGCCACTGCCCTGCAAAGATGGCAAGTGCTTTGGTTATGGTAGTAGAGAGATAAGAGGCTTTTATGGCGTAGTTCTCCTCACTTCTTTCTCCTACATAACGCTTTAGTTGGGGTAAAATAGTTAAGTAGAGCCACTTAATATGATTTTGTATCAATTCACACGCTAGAGTAAACTCTCTAATATCTTTTGCTTTAGAAGAGAGATTAACCTCAACCCCTGCCCTTTTATAACCATCTTCAATAGCACGAACCGAAGCGATAAGATGTGCATGGTTACAGATACCACAGACACGAGGGGTAATTACCAAAGCATCTCTTGCATCTTTCTCTCTTAAAATCTCCTCTATGCCACGGTAAAATCCAAAGTTTATCTTGACATCGTCTATCTCTCCATCATTAAAGGTAAAATCAAGTTCAGCTTCCCCCTCTATCTTCTCTATAAGCTGTTTCATCTCCACTTTTTTCATTTATCGTACTCCAAAAGACGTTCACTAAAACGCTTAATCTTAAAACTTTTTGTCACCCCTGTAAGGGTCAAATAGGCTCGTCGTGGTACACCCAAAGGCATCTTAGCAGGTATCCCCATATTGGTCTTGGTAGTAAAGAGTGAAGTTTTAGGAAAAGAGGGTTCAGTACAACCAAAACATGGCGTTCCTACACGTGTTTTAGAGCTTGTATCGTTCCATAAAATCTTGTTACAAGAGCCTCTTGTATAAGGTGCTTGACACCCTTGCTCATAAAAGAGACACCCCTCTTTAAGTCCAAAGTTTTTGACATCTACTTTCCACTCAAAATACTCATTACGTGTACATCCCATGTGTACGGTATAACCATACAGCTCTACAGGTCGATGGAGTTCATCAATCTCTACCTTTTTACCATTGGTAATCATTAGTAACACAAAAGAGAGCCATCTAGGGTGAATTGGACAACCAGGAAGTGAGATAAGTTTAGAGGCATACTCTTTATAACGAGCTGTCTTCTCCTCTATATCAAAAGCAAAACCTGAAATCTTATCAGGCTCTTTTTGTTTAAATATCCCACCAAAAGTAGCACAAGTTCCTACTGTAATAATATCTTTTGCTCTTTTGGCATAATGCTCAATCACAGATGAGACCTCAACCCCTGCTTTTAAAAAACCCTCTTGGACAAAAGAGCCTTCTAAAATCAACACATCACAAGGAACACTCCCCTCAATTACCTCTTGAAAAGAGTAATCAGACTCCAATACAGGATGATGTATCAACTCAAAATGAGCTAAAATAGAGAAGAGTTCAGGATGATTTAAAAAGGAGTGAGTGTTTCCATTACAAGTAATGCTCTGAAGCCATAAAAGTTTTGGCTTACTCATGCTTTAAGCCTTTAGTGCATTGTAGATATTACGAGAAATATCATCTATGTAAAACTCTATCTCTTGTGGAAGAACCTCTTCACCCTTTAGAAATACCATTCCTCCAAGATACCCCATAAAAAGCCCAAAAGCTGAAAAAAAGTCTTGGTTACGCAGCTCACCTGAACTTACACCATCATCAAAAAAGACCATAATCTCAGTAATAAACCCACTAACACATATCATCCCCTCACAGCCATCGCTAAAGACTTCACGGTTAGAGAGGTAGACACGCAAAAAGTACTCTATCATCTCTGGTTTCTCTTTTGCCATGGTGAAGTAGATAGTGACAATCTGATGAATCTTCTCCTCTGCTGAGGCATCGGTATCATTGACTTCACGTATCTTTTCACCCAAACTTTCAGAAGTATATTTAATAATCTCTTGGGCTAAAATATCTTTAGAGGAGAAGTAGTTATAAAGATTTCCCACCGACATCTTTAACTTTCCTGCAATATCAGGTATGGTGGTTTTATGAAAGCCCTGTGTAGCAAAGAGTTGAAGTGCTGTTTGTAGGATAGATTCTCGTTTTAGTGCTTTTTTTTCTGATATTTTCACGATAGATGTTTCCTTTAATAAAATGTATTATATTCTTTAAAACTTAATAAGCTGAGTTCAACGAAATACGATATTCACAAAAGACTTTAACTCTATCTCTTCTTAGACAACAATTTTAAAAGTAAAGTATTAAGTATAAATGTCGCTGGAGAGCCTACTTCAAGTGCTTTTATGGAGTCTGAAAAAAGTTTTAGTGTCCCCTCATCTAAGTTGTACTTTTTAGATTTCATAGCATTTAGGGAGATTTTTTCAACCAGAGCTTTACACTCTACAGCAGAGATTCTTGAGTTCTCTTGTACAAACTCATAAACCTTTGCTAAATTTAGATTGTCTATATCTAAAGAAAATGGTTTTTCACTCTCTATGTCGTTTAGTACCGTTACAGGTAAGCGTGACTGTATGGTGTCTAAAAGAGCTGATTTTGATTCTGTTATAATTATAAAAGCTTTATTTTTAGGGGGCTCTTCTATGACTTTAAGGAGTCTATTTTGAGCTATATCAGAAAATCTAGGAGCAATTAAAATAATATAGTTTAACTCCTCACTTGCTATGTAAGCTTTAGCTATGGCCTCTTGGGCGTGTTCTACCAAAAACTCTTTGGGTTTATCTTTAGCATCTAAGCTTCGTATAACAGTGAAGAGTTCATTAGTTCGTAAAGCCTCTAGTTCTGCCATTACATTATCGGCTTGATGTGTAATAATAATTCCCGAAGACAGAAGCATCATTAATCCAATGTTATTTCGCCAAAAAGTGCAGCATCTATCGTTTTATTAAAGAGCTTAAAAAGTTGAATCATTTTAATATCTAAAGAGCTGTTCCCATCTCTTAAGTAAAAACTGTTAGGCACATCTCCATCAATAATCCACAAAAGGTTCTCATCATTTCTAAATACAAACTTAGTGTAAGAGCTATCAGCAGAACCAATATACCAAATAAAATAGCCATTAGGATAAGAGATATCAAGCATATCTTCAAGTAAATCTAACTCTTGAGTATTTTGCATTTTGTCCAAGCTTGGAAACATTGACTTGAGAGTATAGACAGGCAAGAAAGGTCGCTCATTTTTTAAGTTGTTAATTTTATTGGCAACATAACGTGCAAACCAACCTCTGGACTCATCAGTTAAAATAAGAATGGTCTGACCTTCTAAAATCTTCGAAACAGCACTTTGAACAATAGGTACCCAATTATAACGGCACTCTTCCATCCATGAAAAAGAAGAGTCCTCTTCACGAATGGCATCCAATGTCCAGTTTAATAGAGATGTCATTCTTTACTTATCTAAGTTATAAACTGAGTGTAATGTTCTTACTGCAAGTTCTGCATACTTTTCTGCCACAATCATAGAGACTTTAATCTCTGAAGTTGAAATCATCTCTATGTTAATGTTTTCAGCTGCCAAAGCAGAAAATGCAGCTGCTGCTACACCAGCATGAGACTTCATCCCCACACCTACTACAGATACCTTACAGACAGAATCATCCAAGTCCATACCACCTATGTCATGGTCAAAAGCTTCGATAACAGCTTTTGCTTGATTAAGTTGACTCTGAGGTACAGTAAAGCCTAAATTGGTTCTACCATCGCTACTTGCATTTTGAATAATCATATCTACATTTATCTGCTCATCTGCCAGTTTTGTAAAAATTTCAGCTGCAATACCTGGTCTATCTGAAACTTCTCTTACCGTTACTCTTGCTTGATTTCTATCTAAAGCTATTCCACTTACCAATACTGCTTCCATACTCTCTTCCTCTCCTATAACTGTTCCCTCTGCATCTGAAAAAGAACTCTTAGCTACCATTTTAACTTTTAATTTTTTTGCCAACTCTACTGAACGATTTTGTAGAACTTTTGCTCCAAGGGAAGCCAGTTCTAACATCTCATCATAAGAGATAAAGTCCATCTTTTTAGCTTTTGGCTCTATGCGTGGGTCAGTGGTGTAAATACCATCTACATCAGAGTAAATCTCACAAGCATCTGCTTGTAAAGCACCTGCTATAGCGACTGCTGAAAGGTCTGAACCTCCACGTCCCAACGTAGTTACAGAACCTTCACTATTAATTCCTTGAAAACCAGCGACAATAACTACTTTTCCTTCAGCAATTTCACTTTGCATATGACTTGGGTCGATAGACTCTATTCTCGCATAAGTATGTGAATTATCTGTAACTATCCCTGCTTGACGACCTGTCATGGCAACAGCATCTACGCCTTTCTCTTGTAACGAAATAGCCAAAAGAGCAGCAGTTACACGCTCTCCTGAACTCAACAACATATCCATCTCTCTTTTAGATGGAGTGTCAGAAAAGTATTGAGCATACTCTGTTAGTTTGTTGGTCTCACCACTCATGGCTGAAACCACCACGACTATATCATTACCCTCTTCTCTTGCTTTAGCTACACGCTCGGACACGGAAGCTATACGCTCCAAGCTTCCGACACTTGTTCCCCCATATTTATGAACTATTAACATTAACTATATGCCCCTCTTTTATAAAATGTTCTATAACACGACGATAGACACGCCGTTTAAAATAAGTCGCTTTTTTGAGCAACTGTTTATACTCTACATATCTGTATTCTTCAAATTCAGGTTCGTAATAATCCTCAAGATTAATCTTAGCACAATTATGTAGTCGTACTAAGAAATACTTTTGTTTTTGACCATCAAAAGGGTACATTTTACGAGCTTTTGCACCAACAGGAAAGTCATAGGTAATCCACTCTGGATACTCAGCTATAATATCCACTTGACAGCACCCTATCTCCTCTTGTAACTCTCGTAGCAGCGCCTCTCTTGGAGTTTCACCTTCGTCTATTCCACCTTGTGGAAACTGCCACGTATTCTTTACATCACAACGTTTACCTAAAAAAAATTCACATCTCTGTGGATAATCTGAAGAGAGTATAACAGCTGCGACATTTGGGCGATATCGCTTTTTTGTCTGCATTATTCCTTACTCATCTTTCATCATTATTTGGGTAGAATTTTATCCAAAATCTGATTAATCATGGGTGAAAAAATGCTACTTTATATACACATTCCTTACTGTGACTCCAAGTGTCACTACTGTGCCTTTAACTCCTATGTAGACCAGTTTGATACCCGAAAAAACTACATGTTAGCCTTAGAAAAACAGCTGAATTTTGAGCTTGAAAGGTTCAAAGTAAAAGCACAACAAATAGAGACCATTTTCATAGGAGGAGGAACACCATCAACAGTTTCGCCTGAACTTTATGAACCACTATTTAAGCTACTAAAACCTCTCATTAAAAATGGAGCTGAAATAACCACCGAAGCCAACCCAAACTCAGCTACAAAAGAGTGGCTACAAGGTATGTATGATTTGGGTATAAATAGGGTCTCATTTGGGGTTCAAAGCTTTGACACAGTAAAATTAAAAGCTCTCAATCGAGCCCATTCACCTCAACAAGCCATTAAAGCTATAAATCATGCTCATGATATTGGATATAAAAACTTATCATTAGACCTTATTTACAACTATCAAGGTGATACATCTGAACTACTAAAATCAGATATAGAAAAAGCCTTTTCACTACCTATCAATCACATTTCAGCTTATGAGTTAACCATAGAAGATGGGACTAAGTTTGCTTCCACCCCAACAGTCCGACAAGAGGATGATGAACTGGCATTTTTTGTAGCCAAAAATATAGAAGAAAAAGGTTTCAAACAATATGAAATATCCAACTTTGGAACCTATCAAAGTGAACACAACAAAGGGTACTGGGAATTAAAAAACTACATGGGTGTAGGTGCTGGTGCTGTAGGGTTTAAAGAGAATACCCGTTACTATCCAACCACCGATATAGACCTCTACATAAAAGAACCTCTCAATATTCATGAAGAGCATTTAACCACAAAGGAGATTCTAACAGAAAAACTCTTTTTAGGACTGCGTTCTAATATAGGAATTGATGAGACTATTTTAGATAAAACCATGAAGGAAAGAGCTGACTTTTTAGTAGAGAAAGAGAAACTCATTAAAGAGCAGGATATCTATAAGAATAAGAACTATTTTATTGCTGATGAGTTGGTGCTTTATCTTTTAGATTAAAAATAAAAATGTTCGGTGTTACCGAACCTACAGGATTAACAATGTTCAAAGCAAATTTTACCCTAAAAAACAGACACCTTCAAACTCTCTACGCTCCCCTATTTCGCAAACAAGCAACTCCACAAGTAGAACTGGAACGTTTTGAATTGGACGATGGTGACTTTGTGGACTGCTACTGGCACAGGCAAAAACCAGATGATAATAGCCCCATAGTTACACTCTTTCATGGCTTGGCTGGTTCTTTTAACTCACCCTATATTCAAGGTGTTATGAGAGCATTAGAAACAAAAGGGTTTGCCTCTGTACTGATGCATTTTCGTGGCTGTTCAGGGAAGGAGAATAGGCTTCCACGCTCGTACCATAGTGGAGATACTGCTGATGCCAAAGCTTGGATAGCCCATTTGCATGAAAACTACCCAAACTCTCCTCTTTATGCTGTTGGCTACTCTATAGGTGGGAATATGCTTTTAAAACTTCTTGGTGAAGAGGGAAAAAAGACTCCACTTAACTCTGCTGTATCAGTCTCTGCCCCTATGGACTTAGCCATTACTGCCAAAGCCATTAACAGAGGTTTTTCAAAACTCTATCAACAACATCTACTTAAGCCATTAAAGATTGAGTTGTTACAAAAGTTCAAAAAGTTTGACATGAAGTCACTTTTAAATATAGAGCAAAACAGAGTAAAAGAGATAAAAACCATAGAGGAGTTTGATGAGCTTTATACAGCACCAATTAATGGCTATGCATCAGCAGCAGACTATTACAAGAAGTGTTCTTCTAAACAGTTTTTAAAAGATATAACAATACCAACACTAATTATTCATGCCCTAGATGACCCATTTATGACAGAAGAAATTTTACCATCAAAAGAGGATAAAGTCTCTAAAAGCATTGAGTTTAAACTCTCAAAAAATGGGGGTCATGTAGGATTTGTAGGAGGAAATTTTTTAAAACCTAACTACTGGCTAGAAGAGACTATAGCAGACTATTTTTCTCAAAAAACTCTTTAGCTTCTATAATAGTCGAAAAAGAATAAGTTGTATTTTTAATATCTCGTTCACCTATGGCAATAGTAGAACCTATGCCACTGTTCTTAGCAAGGTCAATATCGCTCTGCTTATCGCCTATGAGCCATGAGTTTTTTACGTCTATACTGTTTAGAGACAAAATCTCATCAACCATCCCTGTAGCAGGTTTACGACAAGCACAAAGAGCTTCAGGAGCATGATGACAGTGATGTACAGATTCTACATGAATATTCTGCTTCTTAAACTCTTCTAACATCCAAGTTGTCAAGGTTTCAAAATCATTTTGACTGTAATAGCCACGCCCTATTCCAGACTGATTGGTCACGATAAAAAGTTTATACCCTTTTTCTATAAAAAGATGAAGCAGTTCAAAGATTCCATCATTAAACTCAAAATCTTCTATTTTAGAGACATAGCCATGGTCAATATTAATAACTCCATCACGGTCTAAAAAAAGTGCTTTATGAAAAAAAGTTTTACTCGTCATCAACTGTTTTCATCTCTACAAACTCTTTTAAAATATCTTCTGCTTCCTCTTCAGGCATATCACCAGCTTCAATTTCTGAGACAATATCTTTACACTCAGAATGCATTTCTTGAAGGTCTTGAAGCTCCTCTTTATCTGCTATTGAAGCCATTTTTGCTTTTTCTATCATAGAAAACATCTCATCAATAGCCTCTTCCAAATCAGGAATAATCTCTTGTGTTAAAAAGTTTTTTAATTGTTCACTACTCTTCATTCTACTACCTTAATATAAATATAATCGAATATTATCAAATTTATCTCATCTTTATAGTTAAAAATGTAACATACAAAAATATATAGTCAAAAATATGAAAATTTTTATCTATTTTAACTTTTTTCTTACAATTTTTAACTATTATTAAATTATAAAGAAACAAAGGAAACAAAATGTCTACATACATACAACGATACAAATATGATTTTTTTCATAGAAAAGAGCAAAACTAATGCAATTTATTATTAATATCTTTTTACTGGTTATACTTTACGCTTTAAAAACTATAAAATATATCTTTGCATTTATTTTACACACTAAACTCATGATAGAGTACTTCTTTTCACTCTCTCAAAGAGATAACAAAAGTAATTACTTTATTAAAAATAAATAAAAATAAATAAAAAAGAGACTGTGAAGCTTTACTACACTATTTAGTCTCTTAAACTATCTTTCAACTAATATTCTACATTTACCTTACTTTTTTAAATAAAAAAATTTAAAAACCTGCTTAATAGTTTCTCTATTAATAAATATCGCAAAGAAGTGTCTATTATTAATCATACATAGAAAATAATATTCATAAATAAATTAAAGTATTAAAAAATTTTTTATATTATTTTCAAACTTAATATTATTAAATATTCTTATTATTTTTACAAATTAAGTAAAATTACAGCTATTTTATAGAATTTTATTGATTTTTTTTTTAAACTATATTAATATTTAACATATCAATTTTAAAGGAGTTCGATATGGAGGAATTTTTCGTTATAAGAAAGACAAAATTAGATAAGAGTTGGAACTTAAGTGACCTACATCTACCAAATAATGCCATCGATTATTGTGAACAGATACTCGATATTCCAGAGGAACATATTCTCGATGCATCTATGAGTTCAGTAGGATTAGAAGTTACAGTAGTTGTCGAAGATATGGATGAAGATTGGTATATGCAACTCACAAGAGTAGCATAAACCGTAATCATTCCTACAGTAAAGCATATTTAGGCGAGTATATATGCTTTACTTCTCTTCTTCTCTACTTTGTACTACAAGCACTTACACCTGGAGGTGTTGTTGGCTGAACAGCTGAATTGTCTGCTCCACCCTCTGCATTTACTTTGTCAATGAACGCTAATAAGTTAGACGCTGCTGCTTGGTAACGTTTTGCTGTTTCACTATCTGGATTATGGAAAGTAACTGGTTTACCTGTATCTCCACCAAGTCTAATTGCTGGTTCTATTGGTATTTGTGCCATAAGCTCTGCATTGTATGACGCAGCTACTTCTTTACTTGTTCCCATTCCAAAAATATCTGACTCAGTTTCACATGAAGGACAGATAAATCCTGACATGTTCTCAACCACACCTGCAATAGGAATATGAAGCTTTTCAAACATATCTAGTGAACGTTTACTATCATCAAGACTTACTTGCTGTGGTGTTGTAACAACAATCCCAGCTGTAACTGGTACAGACTGAGCAAGAGTCAACTGTGCATCACCTGTTCCTGGTGGCATGTCGATAACCAATACATCTAACTCTGACCATAAAATATCACGTAAAAACTGCTCGATTGCTTTCATAATCATAGAACCTCTCCAGATAAGCGACTGCCCATCTTCCATAAGAGAACCCATAGACATCATCTCAACACCATACGCTTGTAGAGGCATAACTTTGTTTCCTTGAATCTCTGGTTTAACATCGTTTAAACCCATCATACGAGGAATGTTTGGCCCATAGATATCTGCATCTAAGATACCCACTTTTTTACCTTGCATCGCCATAGCAATAGCAATGTTTACAGAAGTAGTTGATTTACCAACACCCCCTTTACCAGAACTGACCATTACAAAGTTCTTTACATGAGGAGCAATGTTTTTACCAGTTACAGAGTTAGACATCTGCTTTGGAGGTTGTGGAGCATCTATATGTACGTCAATAGCTAAAAAACCTAATTTTTTAAGCTCTTTGGTTGCATCGTCAGTAATTTGTGCTTTAACTTCAGGTGCAGATGATGTAATATCTACAACAATAGACACCTTGTCTCCCTCTATTGCTATATTTTTAACAAATCCAAAAGTTACGATATCTTTCGTAAATCCTGGATAGGTTACATTTTTCAGTGCGTCTAAGACTGTTTCATTTGTCATTATGACTCCTATACTTTTTATTATTCTCTACTTTTATACTTAATATCATAAAAGTTAGCTTATCTTGTTATAATTCTATATCAATTATTTAAAATAAGAGTGATTCTATCCTATTTAACTATTATTCTTCTTAAGTAAATTGACTTTTATCAAGAGAAAAGATGGAGAAAAAAGTTCAATGCAAATAGCTAAGTTAAATGATTATCAGCTATTTGAAAACATACAAATAAAAGAGTTTAAGCTATTAGAAAAGCAGGGAAATTCAAACTTAACCTATCTTATTAAAACCCAACACAACCGATATCTTCTACGAAAATTTAAAATAAGCCTCAACCGTAAGCGAGAGTTTTCTATTCAAAAAAAAGCCTTTTTAAAAAACATTGGAGCGAAACCCATTTTAGTTGATGAGAAAAATGGACTTATGATTACAGATTATTTAGAGGGGAGACACAAAACAAAATTAACACAACAAGAGCTAAAAAAAGTTGCCCTACTCCTAAAAAAACTCCATAAAATCAGTGTTCCTAAAAAACGAAACAGCTTTAAAGATAATTTCACTTTTAAAGATAAAAAAGTCAAACAAGCTTTTATAGTTTTAGATAAAGAACCAAAAGAGTATACCTTAGGACACAATGACCTACATGCTAAAAATATAATTTTTTCTAAAAACTTCATCAAACTCATAGATTGGGAGTATGCTCGTTATTCAGACATCTACTTTGATTTGGTTTCCATTATCATTGAGTATCAATTAAATAGAAAAGACAAAAATACATTTTTGAAGAGTTATTTTGGAAAAAAAAGAATAAATAAGAAAAAAATCAAAGCCTACACACTCATCTATAAAGAGCTATGGAAGCTTTGGTTTAAAAAACTAGAAAGAGGAGAGTTATAAGCTCTTGGCTACTCTTCATCCTCTTGGGCGTCAAGTTCCCTCTCCCCCATCTCTAACATGGCTTTGTTTAAGTGAGCTGGAGCATTTCTCTCAAAGGCATCCCAATCTTTCATCCACTCTAGTTTTTTTAGCACCTCATCTTTTATTTCATATGACTCTTTATCATCATCGTAAGCTTTTTGTCCCTCTTCTACTAAAACTTTAAGATAGTTCAAAAATGGGTCAATAGTCTCATCTTTTTTACCCGATATTCCATGCCCTGGTACATAGAGAGTATAGTTAGTATCTTTTTTAATCTGCTCTAAAAGCTCAATATTTCCAAAGATACTTGAAGACTCATCAAAACTTCCTAAACGACCTTTCATTAAATTATCAGCTAAAAAAAGTGTATTGGAGTTAATATGTGTAATAAGTAAATCAGTATCAGTATGTGCTACTTTTGGATGCCCTACGACAAACTTCTGTCCATCTACCTCTATACTATCACCATCTACTAACGGTTTAGTAGGAAAAGCAAACTCTTTAGTCCCCTCTAAGTTGCCTTTAGTAGCTCTGTTCAAAATACCATACCAAACATCTGCCTCACCCTCTTTAGAGACTTTTATCATATGTTCATGAGCATAAATATCTACTTTAGGATACTTCTCTACTATTGCTTTGTTTGCAAACCAATGGTCACCATGTTTATGTGTATTGAACACGGCAATAATAGGCTTAGTGCTTACCTTTTCTATCTCGGCTAAAACCTTTTTCCCTACATTATAGTTTCCACCTGGGTCAATGACTATTAGACCATGTTCAGACTCTATGACTGCTGGGTTATTCATAAAACCTTCATTCTCTTTATTTGGTCCAACCACTGGTCCATGCATAATATAGACATTATCATTGGCTTTTTCAAATTTAAAAGTCCCATATTTACCTAAAGTAAAATCAGAGGTATTCGTATCATTGTTTTTTTGACTCTTATCACTCATTTGAGCTACTGCTTGCATCTTAGCAAGTGTCTCCTGCATAATCTGTGCTGGATTTAAGTTCTCATCAGCATAAATATTTGTCAATAATGAAAGTGTCATTACAGAGTAAATTAGTGTTCTATTCATATCTTACTTCCTTTTTTATCTAATTAAAATTCGATTATATTGCTAATTGACTAAGAGTTATAATTATTGTGTATAAAAAAAATTCTAAAAGAATAAAGCGTATCTCATCTTCACTCTTAATCTCCCTTTTTAAATAGATTTAAATTTTACAACTTCTCTTTCAATCTCTCCAAACGACTATTTGACCTCTCTATGTCTACCAAACTTACTTCACCATTGTTAATTAAAGATTTCACCGTATTAATTAATGTGCTTGTTTTTACCATACTTTTCATAGATAATTGATTTCCAAAAAGTAAAATATCATTTCCTGCATTGATTGCTAATTTCAGAGTATTTTTTAGACCATATTTATTTTGAATAGCACCCATTTGTAAATCATCAGTAATAACCACACCATCAAAACCAAACTCTTGACGTAATTTTCCATTAACCGTTTTAGCTGAAAGTGTTGCTGGGTATTTAGCATCCAAATTTTTATTGAAAACATGAGCCACCATAACAGTATCTATCACAGCTGTTTGAGCCAACATTCGGTAAGGTTCTAACTCTATAGGTTTCCAAAGTTTTGTTACATCTACAAAACCTTTATGGGTATCACCCAACGATGAGCCATGTCCTGGAAAATGTTTGAGTGCAGTAAGTACACCATTATTATGCATCGCATCCATAAAAATTTCACTATATTTTACAACTGTTTTAGGGTTAGCACCAAAAGAACGACCCAGTTTATAAATAACATGATTTCTCTTATTAATCGCCAAATCTACATCGGGGGCCAAGTTGTAGTTAATACCTACAGAACTCAACTCTGCTCCCATTTTGTTGTAATGTGCTTTTACTTTTGCATCGCTCATTTTACTTACATCTTTTGCTTTTGGAAATTTCCCATAAAAGCCATACTGACTTTTAAGACGTTGTACCTTTCCCCCCTCTTGGTCTACCGAAATTAAAAGTTTTCCATCTTTGGAACAAGCTTGAAGCTCCTGTGTAAGTTTCGCTACTTGATTTTTACTTGAAATATTTTTAGGCTCTGAATGTTTAACAGGGTTTACATCAAACAAAATAACTCCAGCTAGATTATAATCTCTAATATCTCTACATATTTGAGAGTTTTTAGGAGCAGATGTTCCTAAAAAACCAACCATAAACATAGAACCTATTTTTTCATCCAATGTTTTTTGACTACTTGTAACTGTTTGATGAACTATAGGCATATTTGTTTCAGCTGTTAATACATTTTCTTCCATGCTTATTTTTTTATGCTTAACTAAAGTTCTTGTTCTCTCTTCAGCGTTAACTTGGTCTGTAGAACAACCATTTAGACCTAAAATCAAAGCCAATAGTATATATTTCTCTCTCATGATGTTACTTCTTTCATTTTTTTTATAGATTATACCCAATAGGACTAGCTTTATCTTAATAATTTCGCTATAATTCGCGAAATTTCTGCAAGAGTGTATCAAATCTCTTATTTTTAGGGCTTTCTAATAATTCCCTACCACTAAGCATAACAAACGTCTACCTTAAGTGTTTGACTATTTGGTATCAGCTGCAAAAATTGGGGTCAAATGACACCATAACATAAATAAATATTGTTTAACTAAAATTATTTTATTTTCGATATGCATACTGCCATACCCTAAAAAATTTACTATAAAGAAGTAACCTTATGACATTTTCAGATTTCAATTTTAAAGAAACCCTTAACCAAGCCATTAACAACGCTGGATTTAAAGAACCAAGTCCCGTTCAAGCTAATGCAATTCCCCTTATTTTAGAAGGACATGACTTAATTGGTCAAGCACAAACAGGAACAGGTAAAACAGCTGCTTTTGGTCTGCCAGTTATTCAACAGATGAGTGGAGATAAAGGTGTTGAAGCACTGGTTATTGTTCCTACTAGAGAACTAGCAATGCAAGTTTCAGACGAACTTTTCCGTTTTGGTAAAACAGCTGGTCTTAAAACAGCTACCGTTTATGGTGGTACACCGTACAACAAACAGATTGACAGAATCAAACAAGCGAACATTATAGTAGCGACTCCTGGGCGTCTGCAAGACCTTTTGATGTCTAAAAAAATCAAACTTAACCCATCGTTTGTAATCTTAGATGAAGCTGATGAGATGCTGGACATGGGATTCTTGGACGAAATTAAAAACATCTTTACGTTCTTACCCCAAGAGCGTCAAACACTTATGTTTTCAGCGACCATGCCAAAACAGATTAAAATTCTTGCAGAGCAGATTTTAAATAACCCAAAATCAGTTACTATTACGAAAAGTGAACGAACCAACACCGACATTGCACAGATTTTTTATGTGGTAGCAGACTATGAGAGAGATGATGCTCTTTTACGACTTATTGACTACAAAAACCCTAACAAATGTATTATCTTCTGTAGAATGAAAAAAGAGGTAGATAGACTCTCATCGTACATGACGGCACAAGGGTTTAAAGTTGCTGCACTGCATGGGGACATGGAGCAGAAGCAAAGAGAGCATACAATCCGTTCATTTAAACAAGGTCTAGTAGAGATTTTCATTGCAACCGATGTTGCGGCTCGTGGACTTGATGTAAACGATGTTTCTCATGTATTTAACTACCACATTCCTTTTGATTCTGAATCTTATGTTCATAGAATTGGACGAACTGGACGTGCTGGTAACAAAGGTGAGGCGATTACTTTAGTCTCGCCAAATGAGCTTAGAACCATTAAGAGAATCGAAAAAGATGTTGGAACCGTAATGGTTTCAGAAGTTATTCCAACACGTCAAGAGGTTCAAACCCGTAAAGATGATGATTTATTGTCTAAAATTGCCAATACTGAAGTCTCTTCATCAGCAAAAGAAATGGTAAAGACACTTCAACATGACCTTGACATTGTAACCATTGCTCATCTTTTAGCAACCATTGTTCAAAAAGAGATTGATGTAAAAGGTAAAGACATCATTGGTCTTGGAACAGAAGAGGTTAAAGCACTTATTGAACGAGCTAAAAACTTCAAAGGTGGAGACAGAAACGGTGGTCGTGGACGTGGAAGAAACCGAAGTCGTGGTGGTGCTCGTCGTAGAAGTCATGGTGGTCGAGGACGTAATAGTGACCATCGTAGTGGAGGGAATCGTGGAAGCCGTAATGGTGGAAAGCGTAATAAAAACTAGTTACATAATTAATACTCCTTTTAGTTATACACAATTATTACATAAATAATTGGGTATAATAAATTAAAAAAATTCTAAGGAAAAAGAATGAAAAAGATAATTTTTACTTTGGCTTTAACTCTCATAACCACCCTATCTACACTTCATGCCGAAGAGACAACACCTACATTTACACTTACAACTATTAATAATAAAACCATTAATATTACAGAAACAAAAAAAGGTTTAGACCTTAAAGAATTTAAAGGAAAAGCTGTACTCATAGCTCTATTTGGGCATAGATGTCCTCCATGTCTTAAAGAGATTCCAGCACTCATAAAATTGACAAACAACCATAAAGATGATTTAGCTATAGTTGCTATTGAAGCACAAAACTATCCAAGTGATGCAGTAAAAGTCTTTGCCAATAAGCATAAGATTAATTATAATGTTGTTCCAGGAATTAATCATAATGACTTTATCTCTTACTTAGCAAAAAGAGCAGGATACTCTACTAGTATACCTCTTCCTCTTCTAATTTCTATAGATAAGTATGGAGAAGTACAGGATGTACAAGCAGGAGAACTTAGAGAAGATGAGTTTGAATTTTTAGTTAAAGATTTAAATGAATAAGTAAGTTCAATAAATAAGTTTAATAAAAAGGGAAATAATGATAAGCAGATCAAGTATAAAAAATAGAATTGTTAAAATATCTATTTTGTTAACAATAATGTTTACGCACACAGGGTGTTTTTTTGGTTATTTTGAGAACCCATTCGTTTCAGCAGAAAAGCCTAATAAAATGACATACACACAACCCAATCGTCAGATAGTGAATGTGAATTTTAACGCTCCTCCACCCACTGTAGAGTGTGCAGACAACAGTTCCTCTGCTTGTAATAAAGCTCCTATAGCAGCTACTGAACTAAAACCTAAATTACATACATCTACAGGAGATGGAGAAATTCATAAATTAAGAAGTATTCAAGGAGAACCTATTACGATTATAGAGCGTTCAAATGGTTTTATCTTTCCAAACCATCAAAATAAAATCATTATTTTAGAGATGTTTGGTAAAAAATGTGCACACTGTATTAAAGAGATGCCTATACTAAACAGTTTACGAAGTAAATATGGAGGGAAAGTAGAAATTTTTGCTGTTCAGGTCGAAGATAAAATGAGTGCATCAGAAGCAAAAAGATTAATACGAAGACATAAAATTCGATATCCACTGATTTCTGGCGAGTCAGCAACGAATTTACAATACAATATACAAAATACTTATGGATGGACTGGAATTTTACCGTTTACCATGGTTATTAAAAATGGTGTAACAGAATTTACCTATCCAGGAGAAGTATCATATAACAGATTAAACAACGATATAAAATCAATTCTAAGATAAACTGTTAGAAGAGGTTTTCCTCTTCTAACAGTTTATACAAAAACTCTACAAAAGTGCTTCTCATTATAATAATAACAAAAATATATTCTTCATATAAATCTACTTTTAGTCTTTCATTTGATATAATCTTATAAATTCAGATTTTACAAAATTTTCATTATATACAAAGGAATACTGACATGCTACCAGATTTTTTAACAAAAACAAATAGAACAAAAAAAGGTAAAAAAGAGAGCCATCTACGTTGGTGGGTTACACTTTTACTGTCACTAGCACTAGCCATAGGAACATGGAACCCTTTAGGACACCATTTTATTCACTATGTCTCACAACAAGACATCTTATCAGGCTTTACGCCTTTTGCTATTTTAATTATGCTAGGACTTTGGATTTTAGCCTTTAAATCGATTTTACAATCCATAGGATTTTCTGGAGCTATTGCAACTATTTTAATTATTTTTGCATTTATTTGGGGGCTACAACAATATGGTGTACTTGACTTCTCCAATGCTACACAAATGGGATGGACAGGAACAATTTCTATGGGAATAATTATTTGGATTGGTATTAATGCTTCAATCATCTGGAAAACATTAACAGGTGTCTATGCAACCGATACTGTAGAATCAGATTAATAACAATCAATGAAAAGACGATATAA
The DNA here is from genome assembly GCA_027068975.1 of Campylobacteraceae bacterium. GTDB lineage: Bacteria > Campylobacterota > Campylobacteria > Campylobacterales > Sulfurovaceae > UBA1140. The sequence continues at coordinate 19,985 of JALXFN010000137.1, forward strand.
AGCTCTTCTTGCCATTATAATTCCTGTAATTATAATGGCTCTACTCTCAAACTTTCATGAACCTTCATATAACTATATTATGGGATACATGATTGCTGTTGTACTTGTTTTTAAATCTTCACTACTCTCCCTATGGTTCCTATCAAAACTAAAATTTCTTCATTTTTTAAAAACTTTAACTTTTTTTCAAGCCCTTCTTTTAGGAGTAAAACGTTGGTTTATAGATAACATGGTCTCTAAGTGGTTAGACAAACACATTATAAGACATTTTAAAAAACCTTTTAGAGAACTTTTTCAATACTACAATGCCATTAACTTTAAAACCAAAATTAAAAATTTTGTTATTATTGTTTTACCTTTGGGGATAGGTATATGGATTATGTATCTTACCGATGTCTTAACCCATATTGCAGTGTTTATGGAGTTAAAAGTACTTATTATTGGCTTTTTTAAGGCCCTTTGGGTTATTTTTGCTAAAATATTTTTATGGATGACCAGCTCATGGTTTGCTCCTATTTTAGAAGTGTTTGCATTAAGTTACCTCTTAACATTACTCGAAAGGCTTTTAGGAAAAAACAACCCTATTAGTCAATTTTTCAACTATGTTGGAGATAAACTCAATGATTTATTGGAATATATAGGTCTGCTTAATGACAAACATATAGAACCACTACTTAATAAAAATCTCTCCGAGCGTAGTGCAAATTATGGAAGTAAAATTTCATCAATGATAAAAAATAAAAAGATAAGAGATGAACGCCTATACTTTGACAACTTTCAAAACCTTATTTTAAAAGGTCATATCAATGCCTATTATACATTTGATGGCATGGATAAGATTTCAGATAAAAAAGAGTTGTATAGAATTATTAATGAAAAAACTGCTGACAATATTGATATTATTGCTTATGTTTCACGAAATGGTAAAGGTGAACTTTTAGAAGAACCTTGCAAGGATGACTACTATCATGATATTTTTCTACTCAAAGGAATTGCAAGTAACCGTAGCCATGGTATAAGAGAACATCTTCATGATGATATAGACTATACCGACTTTTGGGTACTCAATACCAGTAGACATCCTGTATGGTTAAAGAGTGATACAGGCAATATAGAAAACATTAAACTCAATGGAAATGAGATGAAATTTATAAAAACAAAAACACATCCCAGTTTTAAAAAAGGAGATATCTATTTTCAGTATAATGGAGTCTCTATTACTCCTACAGAGATTTCGGAAGAAAAAAGTTTAGACCAAACGGATTAATCCATTTTCTATAAAAATTAACCCCTCTAACTCTGCCTCATAAACATGCTCCCCAAACTTCTCTATAGCTGCATCGAGGGTGGGCGAGTTTTGACAAAAATAAAAAAAATCATCTTTTTCTATAGATTCATTTTGAGGGACAACACCATATTTGTCAGCAAATTTTTCTATATCATAAATCGGTTCTGCTAATCCATCATCTAATAGCTTATTTGTTCCCCTACTCTTATCTAGCTGTTGGGGTAGAACAAAAATCTTTTTTCCCATTTTTAAAGCAAACTCTACCGAACGCATAGAGCCACTTTTTTCATCTGCTTCGGTAACAATCAACAAATCACCCAAAGCAACTACCAACTCATTACGCACTACAAAACTCCAAGGAGTTGCTTTAAAAGTTGAAGGAAACTGACTTAGCATCAAGCCCTCTTTCTCTATAGCCTCTATTAAAGAACGATTCACAGCAGGATAACGAATATCTAAAGAGTTTGCTACCACAGCAATAGTATTGTCAAATCCTGCACCATTATGAACAATAGCATCTACACCCATAGCAGCACCTGAAACTAAACAAACCCCTCGCTTAGAGAGTGCTTGTGACAAAGTATACGTAAAATGTTTAGTATAAGGGGAAGGACGCCTTGTTCCTACGATAGAAACTTTTGGACGTTGAAGTAACGCACTCTTTCCTATTCCATACAACGCTTTAGGATATCTCTTCATACTCTCTAAAGCAGGAATATGGTCAGAAATAGGAAAAATCATTAAGAGATCTTTTTATCAAAAACAGACAACTCTCCAGAAGAGTAAACCTCTCCACTCTCTACACAATAAGCTGAGAGAAGACCATAACCTTTTTTCTCTTTCATGTAGCATCCTGTGTCTACATTAACATAATGATTTTCCTCTTTAACTGTATATTTTTGAGGTGTATGCCCAAAAATATTAAAAATATTTTCTCTATCTAAAGGAATAGCTCGACTCCATAAAACTGTAGATACAAACTCTTTTTCCTCTTCTCCTTTATCACGCATATGCCATACAGGTGAAATAGCAGAGTGAGAGACGACAATCGTTCTACCTGATGAATGTTTTACTTCATCCAGTTCTAAATAAAGAGGCAATTTTTTCATCCACTCTATATCATCTTTAAATTGAAATATAAACTCTTTAATAAAGGGATGAGGAACAATCTTAGACTCTTTATAAGAGACAAGACCGTAAGAGAGAAGCGTCTCTATTCCCCCGTGTTTTAACCACATATTATTCTCTTCAATCTCTTCCCCATTCTCAATAGAACGAACAAAAGCACTTCCATGCTCAATCATCATCTCTTCGTGGTTTCCTCGTACACATAGCAAATTATTCTCCCTAACAAATTTAACTACATGTGCACTTTGACTCCCTCTATCAATTAAATCACCTACAAAAATTAATTGAGCCTTACTAGGTACCTTAGAAACTAAATTTAAAAGTGCTTTATATTCACCATGAACGTCTCCGATTATATAATGTCTCATTTTAAATCTTTCATATTAAACTTTATTTTTTATTATTGTAACATAAAAAAATAAAAATAATTATAAAAGATATAAATTAAAATATTATTTAACATAAATAAATATTTAATAATTTTAAAAATTTATTAAAGTGTACTCTATAAAAATAACCTCCAATATGTCAAAGCTACCGTAAAAGTAATAATAATCCCAGCGATATTTAAAAATATTCCTCTTTGCATCATCTGTGTAGTCTTAACGTGTCCTGTTGACATGGCTATAGCATTTGGTGCAGTGGCGATAGGCAACATAAAGGCATAACTAGCAGAGATAGCAACAATAAGCATAAATAACATTGGGTCTAGCCCACTCTGAATAGCAAAAGGGTAAATAATAGGAATCATAATAGAGGTTAATGCCGTGTTACTTGTCAACTCCGTAGCAAATACCACACCAGAACCGATGATAAACATAAGAACAATCGGAGGTAAATAATTGAAACTCACCAACATATTGGCAACTTCAGTTGCCAAATCTGTCTTCTGAAATGCCATGGCAATAGAGAACCCTGCCCCAAATAAAAATATAATTGCAAAAGGAATTTTTGCAAAATCTTCTTTCCATTCAAGCAGATCAACTTTTGGTAAAAATAGAAAAAGACCAAAAGCTAAGAGTGTCAACTTCTCATTAAAATGAAAATCAAACAAAAACTTCAATATTGGATTCGCAGCCAAAATAAGTGCTAAAGACGAGAGAATCCAAACCAACTTTGTTTGATTAAGGCTTAAAGGTCTCTTGCTCATATCTACTTCAACAAGTTCAAAATTCTCTTTTTTTAAGCCATATAGTAAAATCTCAGCTGCTGCCACCATCATAACAATTGCCAAAGGTAACATCATAGCTGTCCATGTAGCAAAAGGAATCATCTCTAATCCATTACTCTCTATAAAATCCATTAATATAAGGTTAGGAGGTGTTCCAACAGGAGTTATAATCCCACCAATTAAAGAGGCATATGCCACTCCTAAAAGAAGACGAAACTTATAGTCTGAATTTTCTGTTAAAAATGCTGCAATAGGTATAATAAGAAGTGCTGTAGTGGTATCAGACAAAATGGAACTAAGCAACCCTGCTGTTAGCATTAAAGAGTAAAGTACTCCTCTAGGTGTATTTGGAAAAATGGAAAGCAGTTTGGTAGCTAAACGTTTGTGTAATTGTGACTTCTCTGTAGCAATAGCAAGTAAAAAACCACCCACAAAAAGAAAGATAGTCGTTTTAGAGTAGTTAGTTACCACATCTTTAGACTCTACTACACCAAGTATAGGAAACAGTATAATTGGTAAAAGTGATACTACACCCATATGTAACCCATTATTCGTCCAAAGTGTCACTAAGAAAGCTATAACTCCAACCAATCGAGCTTGAAGCTCAGAAAAGACTATGTCACTTAAAAGGTAAAATACCAAACCAATCACAATAGCATAAATAATAAGCCTATAGCTCTCTAAAAAAGATTTGAATCTACTCATATAACTTCTCCTAATTTTTAGAAATTATATCTCATTTTACTTTAGCCGTTTTTTTTCTCTTACAAAATTTTAACATTATTAAACAAATGAATATAGTGTATATTTAAATAAAACTTAAGTTTAAATACTATACATTATGATCAATAAAAAATCAATACAAGGAACATACTATGAAATATAATTTAAAAAAAAATATATCCTTATCTATAATATCATCTATTCTACTACTTAATGGCTGTTCATCAACTCATGAAATCATTAGTAGCTCAGGTGTCCACGCTTACAATGAAAACTTTGGTCTTATTCAAAACCCCGAAGTAGATGCTCGTATACACGAAGAGATACTATCTCAAAATCATCCAGCTGAAGTTGAAAACTATGCGAGTAATAACCCAAACTGGACAACGGAGCTTGTTTTAGACCCAGATGCATTTACTGAGGAAAATTATGTTCAACCTCCAACTGTCATTACCTATAAATATAAATTTGACCCTAAGTTTTACAATGAAGCTGTATGGAAAAGTGCAGAATAATTTAGTCTATTTTTAACTGTTAAAATATATTTTAATCTTAATATTAAAATAATCTATTATCTGTATAATTCTCAGCATTTTATTTTAAAGGATTTTTATCTTGTTGAAAAAACAATTTTTAATATTTTCGCTACTCTCTGCTACAGTTAGCGTACTAGAAAGCCAAGTACTTAAAGAGCATAATGATAAGCCCTTTACAATATCTGGTTTTAGTTTAGGATACGATTTCAATATTAATAAAATGAATAAAGAGAACTATACAGTAGTATCTAACCTAGTCATAGGAAAGACTCCAAGACTCCAAATAGAAAAAATAGCAAAATCTAAACTTGGACTAACATACAAATGGGGTGGAAATGGTCCTTATGCTTATGACTGTTCAGGTTTTACCAAAGAGGTGTTTGAGCTAAATGGTATCACTATTCCAAGAGTCTCTAAAGAACAAGCAGAAGTAGGAGAAAAAATAAGCAAAAAAAATCTACAAAAAGGCGACCTTGTCTTTTTTGATGATAAGGAGAGCTCAGCTGTAAGTCATGTAGGAATTTACTTAGGTAAAGGAAAATTTATACATGCCAGTAAATTTCATAAAAAAATTGTAATATCTCCACTAAGAGAGTATAGACGATTCTTTAAATGGGGAAGAAGACTAACCAGCAGCTCTTAAGATTTTAATAATCTATGGAGCTTATCACTCCATTAATATCATTATTAAGAACTGTCCATTGAGTTTTAGATCTATTTAGTTCAACCACATCTGCTAACTCTAACTTATTTATACCTGTTAAAGTTAAGATGGTTGACCTAAAAATTTCGTTTGAAAATCCATAAAAAAGATGAAACTCTTTTGTATCATTATCGCTTACAAACAAATTAATAGGCTCTCCGTTTTCTGTAATTATTTGCATTGCTAGTAACTCATGAATAGAAAAGATATTGTTAATCTTTTTAGCTTTAAACAGTTTTGTTATTATCTCTTCAATATTATGATTAAATTCATATAAACCATCTATAGATGCTACTTCATAAAAGGTTTTATTACCCTCTATCGTTAACTCCTTTTGTACTATATTAACATTAGAAAAATGTTCAGTGGTAGATTTTGCATCTCTATATTTTAAATTTACTTTTTTCCCTTTTACCTCAAGTACTACAGCATCATCATTAATGCTTAATAAACTCTGTTGATAGTAACGGTTGAGTAAAAAAATAGCTAAGGCAAAAACAGTGAGTATTATTATATTTTTCATCATGCCTTTAGTATATCATATTTTAAATAAATGGGGAAGAGTATGCTATAATATAAAAACATAAAAAGGAGAAATTATGTTACGTTTATTTTTACTTATTGCCCTATTTTTTACAGCTTGTACAAACAAGCATATGATTTTAAAAGATGTTAAACCAGTATCCAAAGAGCTTAGTATTGATGTTATTTCAAAAATCACTATACCTGTTCGTGAACAAGGATACAGTAACTTTAAAACTAAAGTTATAAAAACAAAAAATGAACTAAACTCATTTATCTCAGATGTTAAAAAACAAAGTAACTGGAATAAAAAAGAGAACTTTTTACAAAGTTTACTTCTTAAAGAGATTGATTTTAATAGATATAATCTACTTCTGTACCGTATTACCGAATCTTCAGGGTCAACTGTTTTAGCTGTTGATGTTCCTAGAGGAGATGAACAAAATATTATTATCCAAATAGGTAGGGATGAACCCAATATGAGAACAGCAGACATGGCTTACTATACGTTAGCTTATAAAATCAAAAAAAGTGTCAACACCATCACCTTTGATAATGGCATAAAAAAAGATGTTATTAGATTAAAGAACTTCTAAAACAGCCAAAGCCTGAAGATGCTCCTTTACATCATGACAACGCACAATAGAAGCTCCATTTTCCACAGCTTTTATATGAATTGTCAATGTTCCAGCCAATCGCTCTTCGGTTGGTGTAGGAACGATTTTATCTATCATAGACTTTCTACTGGCTCCCACCAAAACCTCACATCCAAACTTTTTAAAATGTCTCATATTTTTTATAAGTGTAAGATTATGCTCTAATGTTTTTCCAAAACCTATACCCACATCTAAAATAATATCTTCACGCTTCATTCCCAAAGCTTCACACTTTAAAATACGCTCTTCAAAAAACTGAGAAACCTCTACCATTACATCACTATACTCAGGATTGTTTTGCATGGTTTGAGGTGTTCCTTGCATATGCATAATGCAAAGTTTAGCTTTGTACTCTATAGCCAACTTTACAACCTCATCATTTGAAGCACCTGTAATATCATTTACCAAATTAAAGCCACTCTTTAAAGCATACTCTATAACCAAAGGAGTATAAGAGTCAACACTAAAAGAGACCTCATCATAAAGCTTTTCAGATTTTATAACATCACAAATGGGCTTTATACGTTTCAGCTCTTCATCTGCACTAACCACATCTGCATTGGGACGAGAAGAGACAGCTCCTATATCTACAATATTGGCTCCATCTTTTATCATCTTTTTTATTTGAACTATGGCATCATCTGCTTGAAACCTAGAGCCTGAAAAAAAGCTATCATCATTGGCATTTATAATTCCCATTATTTGAGTGGAATACTCTTTAATTTTTAAAAACTTTTGCAACTCTTGTGCCACTTTTTTTAGCCCAAATGGTTGAACTAACTCTTTTTTAGAGAGTATCTCCATATGTTTACGCGTACCTACAAGTAGACAATCATAAAACTCTTTTTCACAAGTAATTACCCCTGAAGGCGTAGCCAACTCAGCCCCGATGCTTAGAGCATCTTGTTTCAAAATATTAGCAGCAGGTGTTTTTAAATCTTTAATAAAGAAGTAGAGCAACTCCATCTTTTTAGCCATAATAGAGACACCTCCACCATGGACATTTAAATTTTTAAGAAACTGCTTCTTATCTTTTATGTTGCCTAGTTGATAAATCTGCATACGATAACCTTTGATACTATTTGTATAATTTTGTCAAGAAATATAAATTAGAGGAGAAATAAGATTAGTGTGTCAAGAGACACACTATAAAATTAACTATAAAGTTTAGGTACACCTAGTTTTTCATGGAAAGCATCAACTGCCTCTTCTGAAAGTTTCAAACCCTTTGCAAGTTTATCTAAGTAAATAATTTCCTCTTTTGAGTCAAGCTTAATGGTCATTAAAGATGAAAGATAAACTTCACCTTCTATCCCTTTAGCACTCTCTATCACACCTTCTATATCAAGGGGTGCAGACATTTCACTTTTTACAAAATCAAGCTCTTCTTGTGATACTTCGCCTATATGTTCAACTATTTTTGCTTGTTCCTCTTTGTCTATCTGTCCATCTGCTTTAGCAGCATTTATCATGGCTTTTAAAAGAATCTTTGCCTGTTCTTCTTGCGTTGGAGTTGTAGCCTCTACCTCTTTACCTGCAAGTGCCGATGCAAGTAAACTACCTAGTCCATTGTCACTACTAGATGATTTTGAACCACCCGTTAAACTAGAGAGTAAATCCCCTATTCCTCCTCCTTGTGAAGCAGATGAAGCATCACTTTTGCTTCCACCTAAAAGCCCACCTAGCATATCACCGATTCCTCCCCCAGAAGAACCTCCACCCATCATACCTTTAGTAACTTTTGCGACTACCATACCCATTGCCATTTTTCCTAACATGCTCATCATGCTCATATTGTTTCCTTTTATTTAATTTTACTCCGAATTGTACCATAAATTAATTGGCTTTGATGACGTAATATATTTATAATATATAGGGAATAAAAAGTTTCGTTGACTTTTTATAAGATTCATATGCCTCATCATGCTCTAGCCAAAGAGACTCTTCCTTTTTTGCTTTTAGTAGTAAAACTATAATAAGCATTAACCACAAAAATATCTCTATTTTGGTTACTGTACTAACTAAAAATCCCAACATCATAACGATAACCGACGTATACATAGGGTGACGAACCCATGCATAAATGCCTGTTGTAATAAGTTTAGAACCTTCCCTTAGCTTTGGTTGAATATTGAAATTACCCAGTTGGTTATGAGTCAATGCCCACAAACCAACTATGGCACCAACTATAAAAATGGCTACACCAAGTATAGATGAAAAAAAGCCTTTTGAAAGAATGACCATAAGTCCAATAATAGAGAATTGTAAAAAAACAAGAGTTTTTGGGTAAAGGAAGTGATTGCTTATTCTATTTATCATAACAGAATTGTAGCGTAAAAAATCCAACTCACCAATACTACACAATTTTTATTGTATAATCCAACCTTTAATACAAAGGAATTAAATTTGAAAAAAACATTATTACTGGCAACTGCCTTGCTATTTATTACAGCATGTTCAACTAAAAATGCTCAAGTTTCTAGTACCTCTGCACTAGCAGGAGATACAGAAGAGATGAAAACTCTTAAGTCTGCACTTGACCTTTACACAAAAGCAACCATTAACAATGATGTTCCTACACTTATGAGCTTTGTCTATCCAAAGGTATTTACCGTTGTTCCAAAAGAAAAAATGACAGAAGTTTTAACAAAAGCTTACGCATCAGGGAAAGTGCCTGTTATAAAAAATGTAAAACACCTAAAGGCTGAGCCTATTGAGAAATATGATGGAGGAATGTTTACCTTTATCGACTCAAGCATGACCACTGAGTTAAAATCTCCAAGAACAGACAATCCAAAGTTTGAAGCATATATGTTAGAGATGCTAAAAAAACAACTGGCACCAAAAGGTGGAACAGTTAGCTTCGATAAAGACAAACATATCTATATAGTAAACCATTCAGATAGGACACTTGCTATCAATGAAAATGATGGATGGAAGTTCGCTGGAGTAAATCAAGCTAAAAAATATGCACAAAAAGGTCTTTTAGCACAAGAGATTGTTTCTAAACTAAATTAAATATTAAGTAGAAACTCAATAAATATGTACTAATATATGTACATATAAAAGGAGTTTCTATGAAAACCATAAATTTTTCCCACACAAGACAAAATCTAGCGTCTACTTTTGATTCGGTTGTTGATAACTGTATGCCTGTTATAGTAACACGACAAAACAAAGAGCCTGTGGTTATTATCTCCATGAGAGATTACCGTGCTTTAGAAGAGACAGCCTACCTTATGCAGAGTGAAGCCAATGCCAAAAGATTAAATCGCTCAATCGCCCAACTTGAAGCTGGTCTTGGTACAAAACGAGAGCTTATAGAAGAATGATACTTAGCTTTTCAGATGATGCATGGGAAGACTATCTTTACTGGCAACAGAATGACAAAAAAATTTTAAAAAAGCTCAATAGACTCATTAAAGAGATACAAAGAGAACCTTTTGAAGGCATTGGAGAACCTGAACCTCTAAAATACAACTGGTCAGGATATTGGTCTAGGCGTATTACGATTGAACATCGTTTGGTCTATAAAGTGAGTGATGACAATTTGATGATTGCACAGTGTCGGTATCATTATTGGTAGATTCCGTCAAATAAAATCTAACCTCTCCCTGTTACTTTTTTTAATTATTGTATGGTTTGAGTTACCATATTCATAAGCATTCCAAATCTCAGATTGGGAACAATAAAAAAGTTTAGATTTTCTTCTTTTTTAAATAAAAACAAGAAGTTGTATTTGCCTATTGCTACTATTCGAGCTAATAGAGTTATTTCCGATTATGTTCACCCAACACCTTTATTCTTTATTTTCAAAGAATTTATCTGTTTGGCTTGATTAGATATTTTTGTTTTTTGTTTTTCTATCTTTTCCTTTAAGAGACTTATCTCTTTAATCTGTTCAGCTTCTATCTCTTTTATATTATGGCACTGTTTTTTAATCAATTCAACAAACATGTTTAACAAATTCCATTCTGTTTCTTTCAATGTTGGTTCTAATTTAGATATTTTATCTGCTACTATATTTGCTTCTCTTGGAATCCAACTAATCCCAATATGATACTCTTTAGACAAAAATTGAATCATTTTAGAATTTACAGCACTTTGATTATCACACAAAATATGACATCCAAAATAATTATGTTTCTTGATATAAAATATAGCATTAAAAATAGCATATTGTTCAGCTTCACTACTATTCTCTATCTCATCAAGTTGTAAAATAGAAGTCAAGTTATTCTCTTTATCATACAAACTTATTTTAAAAACTGTGTTGTTTTCCATTCCTGAAGCATCTACATATATTAGTCTTCTAGGTCGTTTTGAATCAGGTAGATTATCCATATTATTCCAATATATTAAATTAATTTTAAATAATTATATTAATATATAGATATTGTATGGCTGAATAATTATAATTAATGAACCTGACTCGTTACGACGTTTAACGTCGTAACCAAAAAGGGACATTTCGCTTGTTCCAATCCGTCCTCGGTTGAAACGCATACAAGGGTCAAAAAGAAAAAAATAAATCACCTCAAAACACCAACGGATAATACATCCGAACACTCTCTCTCTTCGCAATATCCTTATCCACAAGAACAAAACTATTTTCTGCATAAAACTCTATCACACTGTCATTATTAATCGCATCCAAAATAATAAACCTACCACCAATAATATTTTTAGCATCTTTGATTGTCTCAATTGCATCATTTAAAATATATCTTCCAATTTTAAAAGAGCAAGAGTTTGATTTACCAAGTTGAGCTATTAGAAAACAGGCTATCTCTTCACGATTTTTATCTATACCGTCAAGTTTTTTTATGGTGCTTTTTGAGATACCACTTGTCGAGAGAACATTGAGAGATATTGTAAAATAGGCGACAACCTCGCCCTCTTTTGATAAGTAAAGATATGTTTTAGTAATCTCTCTTTTTTCAAATGAGATAGCTTTGCTAGAGTCATTTAGAAAATTTTGCAGGTCTATGTTTTTGTGACATTTGAAAGTATTGAATAGTTTTGTTATAGTATCTAAATCGTATAGTTTTAAAAGTTCTGTTAGAGAGAAAAAATGTAGCTCTTGATAATATTCTTGCGTTGTAATATCTCTATCCTATGATAGTTTTTAGAAAATTTAGATTAGGTTTTCTTTTTCTAATACTAACTAAGGATAAAAACTTTTTATCTGATTTGGCTCTTTTTAACATATACTCTCTACTATGTGCATAGTTAATGGCTATTTCACTATTAACAGAAAAAATAATTTTTTCAAATATTGCTTTTGTCATGGTTTTTATCCTTTCTTGATTTTTCTATATTATAGCGTAGAGTCTTTTAAAAATTAGAGTCTATCTTGGAAAAGAGATTATGTTTGCCGAATAGCCCTTAGCTCCCATGCTCTTTGTGGGTGGTGTTTTTGCTCCTCTGATTGCTACGCTTCTTTTGGCATTAGAATATTCATTTTCTCATTTATAAAATCAAAAACCTCAAAAATCCCTTACCCCCTCTTTAACAACCCAAAAGCCACATACCCCAAAACACCCACAGCCAACAACATACCTAAAATAAACAGTTGCTCTTTATAAGCTTCAAAAAATGAAACCTTCTCTTCAACTACTTTTTCGACCTCTAACTTTTCCAGTTTGCCAAACACTCCTTTTACAAAAGGGTCTGTAGCTTTCACCAAACTTCCTAACTCATATGAGGGCATTGTTAGGTTTTTGTCACCAAAATAGAGAGCATACTGCTCATTTGGATTGGCGATGAAGTAGAGGTAAGAGGGTTTAGTAACTAGCTCAATGCTATCTATAGTTAAAGGTTTGTTATCAGCGTTGTTAAGTACCAATTTTAGGTACTTGATTCTAGCCGAAAAATTAATGACCGTATTTTTTTCTTGGCTCAAACTAGAGGAAAAAAGCGTAAAGTTTTGCAACCTTTTCCACTCTTTAGCATCATAAGAGAGATAGACTGTACCCGAACGTTTAAAGTTTTGCTCTTTGAACTTTACATAGAGTTTAGAAAAAGGAATGTTGTCTGTTTTAAAAATGTAACTACTCTCTTTTTTCTCTTCATCTATACTACTCTCTTGGGTTGGAATTTCTGTTCTATTAAAATTCCCTTTTACTTTATTAGCGTTTGAAAAAGTTGCCGACTTAATGGTCAAGTATTTACTCATCTCTCTTAGGTTCTGATACTTTTTATAAAACGAAGTTGTCTCATCAAGATGGTAAACAATGCTTATCTCTTTTACTTTTACCTTTGGAATGTTTAAGAGAAAGTTCCGAGTGCCTGTCTCATTGGAGTAGTCAAATATTTTTTGCTTTTCCAATACCAATTTACCATCGGCATACACATCTACACTACTCTCAAAGTTTCTATCTTCTATGTTTAGGTAAATCTTCTCTACATCAAAAGGCTTCTTCAAATGATACGTCAATTTTCCATTTTCTCGGTCATAAGAGGTGGCTGTTAGTCTCTTTTGGTTAACAATATGTTTAGGAGAGTGTGACCGAATGAAGTACCCCTCTACCCCACTTTTACCATGCAGACGTACATCTCTATAGTCAGAAGAGCTATTGGCATAAATCTCATTGTCTAACGCTACTTGAACCAAGGTTGGCTTAGTAACCTCATTGAAAACAATATCTTTTTTATAGGGTTGAGTGTTGGCAAAAAGCCCCACACTCATAAAGAGTATTAGTAATATTTTTCTCATTTTTCATCCTTTTTGTTTTTACTCTGATAGAAATATGACAACCCAAAGAGTATCATTCCTAAAATTAAGAAGAGTAAAATTCTATAGATAGAGTCAAGGTTTGCCAAGTCAAAGAAAAAGGCTTTGAGAATGGCTAGAAGTATCAACCCTGTACCAACAAGCTTTGAGACTTTGATATCTTTTATAATACCATAAACAAAGAGTGCAATACCAAAGGCTACCCAGAGTAAGGTAATGGCAAACTTGGTTCCAGCAGGGCTGTATAGTTTTACCAAATGATAGACCTCAACATTTAAGAAGACAAAGAGTAACCCTACCCCTGCTCCTAACATTAGATGCGAGAGCTGATACTCACCAACCGTCAATTTAGACTCTTTAAACGCAATGGTATAGATAAACCCAACCACAGCCATAAAGAGTAAAAAGTTTATGAGAGAAATCATAGTGTTGCTTCCTGAAATATTGGCAATGTTGTCTACAAAACCTATCATCAGCAATCCAAGGAAAATATAGAAAATAGCTTTAGCACTCTCTTTGTAGTCACTCTTGTGAAGTATAAAGGCAAAGAGAGCAATAATCAACATGTAAACCATAGAAAAAACATCGGCATGGTAAACATCTAAAAGTAACGACGAGATAAAAGTCGAAGACAAATAAGCTCCCACAAATGTTCCCATAAAGAGTGTCCATTGTACATATTTAATAGGAACATACTTAAAGTCTAAACTACTATTTTTAAGCAACTTATACCCTGCAAAAAGCGAACCTATTACAAAAAGTGAAGTTATAGCTAAAGATTGAACATACTCTAAGGTAGCCAATTTTTCAGGCATATATATTAAACGCTCATAGTTAGAGATAACATCAGAAACAAGGTATCTTAAAACCGTTACAACAAATCCAAACAGAGCAAAGAGACCATAAGTAGCCTCTTTACTTTTTGTGGCTATCCAGAGCAACATAAGTGACTCTACAGCCCAAACGATGGTGAGTGAACTACCATCAAATATAAACGCAGGTGTCACCAAAAGTAAGGCAATGGCTTGTGCTAAGACAATGTAAAAAAGGTTCTTTAAAAGTACATTTTTCTTTGCCAAAACAGAAGCATAAATAAGCAAATACCCAGCCAATACTACCGTAACCACAGCATAGTAAAGTAGCTCAACACCATAATATCCAAATAGAGCCAAATAGCTCAATATGGCAACCACAAAGTTTGCCCAAAAGAGAAATACAAAAGGCTTTTGTAATGCCTCTTTTTTCTCTTTAATCTCATTAATAAATGGAACAATAGAGTAGATAACAAAGAACGCCCCATAAAGAAGAGCCAATGGTATAAAGTCATTAAACGTATCCCATACGGTTAAAAGTACAGTAACAGAGGTAATAACAAATGCCATCCACGAAAGTAGTGACCACTTTTTATAGATAGAGATAAACAGTATCCCAAGGTTTAACATAAGCATGTAGCTTAACAGCCCTACATAGTTATCTGAACCAGTGCTAAGTAAAAATGGCGTAGCAAATCCACCTATAAGACCAAATATAGCTGTTGACTTGGCATCAAACCGAACCGAGATAACCCCTGCTAAGATAGTAATGGTTACCATCGCCACATAAGCATAAGTAGCCGAGATAAACATAAACCCTTCTAAGGCAAAAGCAGCAAAGACAGAGAGGTAAAGCACAGCAATTCCCCCACCAAACAAGCTTTCAGAAAAGAGTTTATGTTTGTTGTCTATCATTCGTATACCTGCTACAAGCATAGCAATACCCACAGCTATACCAATAAGCACACGCCCCCAAATAGGAATCCAATCTTTGTCTATGGAGTACTTTAAAAAGAGACCAATACCCAAAATAAACGCCACAATAGCTACTTTTAAAATAATATTTCCAAAGAGCAACTCTTCTAAAGAGATATCTCCAAACTTATTAGAAAAATGCTCTTGAAGTGTTGGAGTTTTAACTTTAGATTGAGCTTCTACTTTAGGCTCTGATTTTATTTGAGATTTTTTATAGTTCTTTTTAACCTCGTTTATGTCAGAGATAGAAAGCTTTTTCTCTACTTTTTCTATAGGTTTTTCCACTTCCTCTTGTCGAGGTTGAGGTTTTAACATATCGACTGTAGAGACTCTACTTTCAGGGGATATATCCTCTTTTATACTAGGTGTAGAAACGACCTTCTTAACACTTTTGACCTCTACCCTACGCTCTGTAGCTAAAGATTTTTTTAACAATCTCTCTATCTCATCTAGCCGACCAGATACCGATGAGACTTTCAGTAAAATAGAAACGAGTAATATAAATATTATAACTACCAACAACTCCATCTGTAACTCCTATATATTTTATTTTGTTTTTTATTATAATCTTTTTATTCTTAAAGTGAAGAGTGATGCTTTACACTTTTATATAATTTTAGATTTATTAGGAAGTATAACATTAATATTTATTTTTTATATTATTTTAATAAAACTCTCTTTTAGATTCTTGTCATACCAATCAAAACCAAATATCTAAAAAAGCTCAAAATCATAATGTGGTGCGATAGCAATCGCACCCTACGGGAATTTTTTATCATACAAACGATGAATATTCCCACTCTTTCATCTCTTCAACCAACCCATGTTTAACAGGATTGTTTTGCATATATTCTAAACATCGAAAATAATCTTTTTCATCTCTAATGGTATGTTCATAATATCGTTTTTGCCATATAGTTTTTAATCCTCGTCTATATCGGCTAAAAGATTGCTCTTCATCGGTGAGATAGCAATCGCACCCTACCAATTTGGTTGAAAAATTGTACTTTATGGCTCTTACTATTTTGGGATAATCAGTTGAAATTTCGGGGGTAATTATCATGTGTATATGGTCAGGCAACACCACAATAGCATCTATCTCATAACTATAATAGCTCTTGCTCTCACGAAAACTCTCTCGTAAAAGTTCAATATGTTCAACAAGCAAAGGTTTACGCTGATGAGTAACAACAGTAAGATAGTAGCTATGTCCTGCTAAAAAGAGTCGTTTATAATTTGCCATAAACAATTCTAACAAAAAAAAATTAAAATAAACACTAAAACTCACATACAAAAACATCCGTAGGGTGCGATTGCCATCGCACCAATCAAAATATATGAACTATCCAACAAACCTATCATCTTTTAACATCATCCCAAACCCTAAATTTGGAATGAATAGTACTTTAGATTTAAATTTTACGCCTATATCCCAAAAGTCTCTTTAACTTTTTGTTCAAACTCTTTACGTAATGGCACAAAAGTCTCGGCTTCTCCACCAACAGGCATAAAAATATCTGCATCTTCATTTTCTATAATGTATTTTACTGCATCTGCTATAGGTTGAGGGTTTGGTCCTTCGTTTATGGCTTTTGCGACTATTGGTACAAAGTGAGATACCAACTCTTTGTAAGGCGAATCTTCGCTTGTTGTTTGGGCATTGGCGACCAATCCCTCTTTAACAAAGTTGGTACCAAATAGTCCTGACTGTATAGAGTGAACTCTAACGTTGAAAGGCATGGTCTCAAAACGTAAAGAATCGACAATACCTTCTACTGCATATTTACTAGCATTATAGTGAGCTAAAAGAGGCAATCCCATCTTTCCTAGAAATGAAGAGATGTTTATAATGACACCCGATTTTGCTTCTCTCATATAGGGCAACACTTCTCTGGTTACCTTCAACAATCCAAAGACATTTACATTAAACTGGTCGAACATCTCCTCATCGGTTCCATCTTCTACCGTTGCAAGTAGACCATAACCTGCATTGTTAACTAAGATATCTATTTTACCTTCATTTTCCATAACAGTATCAACTGCATTTTTAATGCTACTTGTATCTCTCACATCCAAATAGATATGCTTTAAATTGTCACTATTCTGCCCAACATCAGCACCCCTACTCCCTGCATACACCATATATCCATTCTCGGCTAAAAACTCTGCTGTTAACTTACCCATTCCAGAACCTGTTCCTGTAATCAATACTACTTTTGACATTTTAATTCCTTATTATCTTTACCCAAACTGCTAGTTAAAAGCCAATTTTTGATGTGTTGAAGAAAGCTTCAAAAACTTATCAATAGAGTAAGCTAAAATGAATAATTTTAGCTTAACAA
>JALXFN010000138.1 GCA_027068975.1 Campylobacteraceae bacterium
ATATAGAAGAGTCTACTTTAATAGAGGCATTAAATCGTTATGATAGCTTTGATGACCCTAAAAACCCTGTACCTCTTAGTATGATAGAAGATGATTGTTTTGTAATGGAGCTTTATCATGGACCAACTCGTGCTTTTAAAGATATGGCACTGCAACCATTTGGGTATATTCTCTCTAAAGAGGCACAAAAACGAAATGAAAATTATCTTATAATGGCTGCAACTTCGGGTGATACTGGACCTGCAACACTAGAGACCTTTAAAAACCAGCCAAATATTCAAGTAGCTTGTCTTTATCCTGATGGTGGAACGTCTGATGTTCAACGTCTACAGATGGTTACAGAAGAGGCAGAGAATGAAAAAGTCATTGGTGTGGTTGGAAACTTTGACGACACACAAAACATGCTTAAAGAGCTTTTAGCTTCAGATGATTTTAAAGCAGAGCTAGAGAGTAGAAATATTAAACTTTCAGCTGCAAACTCAGTGAATTTTGGGCGAATTATTTTTCAGATTATTTATCATATTCATGCCTATTTAGAGCTTCTAAGAAAAGATGAAATTAAAATGGGTGAAAATATCTACTTGGTGGTTCCATCAGGAAACTTTGGAAATGTTTTGGGTGGGTACTATGCTAAAAAAGCAGGACTTCCTGTAGAGAAACTTTTAGTAGCTTCAAATGTAAATAATATTTTAACCGATTTAATAGAGAATGGTGTTTATGATATGGGTTCAAGAGAGCTTATTAAGACAGAATCACCTGCTATGGATATTTTAAAGAGTTCAAATGTAGAGCGTGTGCTTTTTGATAAGTTTGGAGCAGAGCGTACCAAAGAACTTATGGATTCACTCAACGAAACAGGTAAATATGAATTAACTGACGATGAACAAGCATCAATACAAGAGGATTTTGAAGCAACGTTTAGTGAAGATGATGAGTGTGAAGCGTTTATAAGTAAATATGCTAAAGAGGGGTACATTATGGATCCTCATACAGCTACTTGTATGAAGTCTTATGAGAAACGTACAACTAAAGATTTAAAAAGTGTTATCTACTCTACTGCTGAGTGGACAAAGTTCTCTACGACAGTAGCACGGGCTTTAGGTTCAGACAAGACAGCAAATGATACAGAAGCTTTAGAGTGGATAACTAAAAATACTAATGAAAAAGTACCTGCCATGATAGAGGAGCTTTTTTCTAAAGAGATTAAACACCCAATTGTGGTAGAAAAAGAGCAGATAAAAGATGAGATGTTAAAATTTTTATAATATTGTTTCTTTAAGAAGAGATAGCTTTTATCTTACAGAAGCTTTCTATAAAAGTTTAGTAATAATTAAATTTAAGTTCTTATCAGAGATTCTCTTTTTATCATAAATAAGATGAAATTTTCTCTTCATTGGTTTGTTGTAGATACGAGATTTGAATAACTTATTATATTTGAGTTCATCCTCTATTGCAAGGTCAGAGACAATAGCGATGGTTGGATTTTCTGTATTTGGTTTTGCCCATTTTATACTTTGTATCATAGCTGTAGCATTGTTCACTTCAGAGAGTGAATTGAAACTTTTATAGGAGAGATTAAACTGTGCAAGAAATTCTGTAATAAAGTTTCTGGTTAATGAACCCTCTTTTCTACAGATTAATTTACAAGAACCTAACTCTTCTTTCTCTAAAGAATCAGAGATGGGTTTTTGAGAGCAGACAACCAGTTCATCTCCTAACCACTCTTTGTAAACCAAGTTTTCATCAAAGAGTGGAGATTCTATAAGTCCTAAGTCATATATGCCCTCTTTAATTCCACTAATTATTTCATCACAGGGAATAATGGTTAATTTTATACGCCCCTTTACTACTTGATTAATCTTCTCCATGGTTTCACCTGGAAGAATATGTGAACCTATGGTATAGGAGGCTGCTAAATGAAAAGTTTCTCTTTTTGTTTGTTGTGGTTTCATGGTTTTTGTCATTATATTAGCCTATAGTAATTATTAATTAAAATTATACTACTAATGTGATTAGAGCGTGATAATGTAAGAAAAATAGTTGCTAAAAAAAAGATGGTATGTGTAGGTAAAATACACATACAAAAGAGGAAGATTATAGAGTCTCTTCCTCTTTTTTGTCCATTGCTTTTGCATTATCCATAAGTACAGGAACAAAAAGTAATGAGACAAATACAGCTGCTACAGTACCTGAGATAAGTGCTACTCCTAGACCACCAAAGATAGGGTCACTAGCGAGTAGGGCTGAACCCAAGATAATCGCAACGGCTGTTAGCATAATTGGTTTGGCTCTAGTAGCAGATGCAATAGCAATAGCATGTTTTTTGTCCATATCTTGTTCATTAATAAGACTCATTGCAAAATCAATAAGTAAAAGAGAGTTTCTTGAACTAATTCCCATCAGTGCAATAAAACCAATAAGGGACGTTGCTGTTAAGAAAAAGGTTTCTGATGTAACCAAGTCTGCAACCCAATGACCTAAAATAACACCAATTAATGAAAGGAATGAACCAATAAGAATAATCCCACTTAGTGCAAAACTTTTATAGTAAATAACTAAGAGAAAGAAGATAAGAACCAGTGCAGAAATAAATGCACCGCCTAAGTCTCTAAATGTATCAAGTGAAACTTTCATCTCTCCATCCCAACGCAGAAGGAACTTCTCACCAGTTTTCTTGTCAGTTAAGTGAAGGTCGAACATATAGGTTGAAAAACCCTCTTTTTCAACTTCATAATCTTTTGAAAAATATTCAATCATCTTCTCTCTTGCATCAAGAAGAGGGTATAGTTGTGATACTAAGTCAGTCTCAGCAATAACATTGATATTACGCTTTAAATCTTTGTGCATAATCATTGGTGTAGAGTTAACTTTTTTAATTTCAACAATCTCTGTTAAAGGAACCATCATCCCTTTTTGATTCATGAGATTAAGTGATGCCAGTTTTGAACGGATAGCATCTTCACTGTTGGAGGAGAGACGTTTTGTCTCATCACTAAGTACTAAAAATATAGGAATCTGTTGAGAGTGATTCTCTGAGTTTTTTGTTGCAATTGCCATTCCCTCAAAAGCAAGATATAAAATGTTATTTACTTGCTCTATTCCTAATCCTGAACGTGCAATTTTCTCAATATCAGGTATAAGTTTATATTTTTCAAAAATATCATCTGCCATAATATCTACGTCAACAAGACCCTCTGTTTGGTTTAAGATGTTGGCAACTTCAACTGAAAGTTTTCTACTCTTTTTAATGTCTTCTCCAATTACTTCTACAACAATAGATGCAAGGGTAGGAGGACCAGATGGCTGCTCAATCATTTTAATAGAAGTTCCAGGAACAACAGATGAACAACTTTTATTGATAACAGGTCGTAATCTATGTACCATAAGAAAAGATGGCTCTTCCCGAGTGTGCTTGTCTGTTAAGTTAACAGAGATTTCTGCTACATTTTCAGTACGTTTCATACTGGAACCCTTAACCAATCCAGCATAGTCTAAAGGGATACCTTGAGCATAAAATGACTCTATATTAGTAACTTCTGGCTCTTTTCTTAGGATATCAGTTATACATTGAGTTACTTTTCTTGTCTGCTCTTTTGAACTTCCTGTAGGAGTATCTACATAGATAGAGTAGGTATTAGCACTTTTCCCAGGTAACATTCTTGCCAATACTCCTTTTGCTGGAAACATAAGTAGTGTTGCAAAGAACGCAACAGCTGTTAATACAATAACCAGTGTTTTTTTTACTTTACTCTTCAGTATATTATGAATAAAATTTTCAAATTTCTGCATCTATTTTTTCTCCCTATTTATCTCTTCATCATGTTTATGAGTTTCATGGTCACCTTCACATATTTCACATATACCATAAGGATTGTTTTTTATATCATGATGTTCGTCATGTTCTGGTTTTTTCAAAAGCTTTAAACTTAAGTATGGGGTGAAAATATAAGCAACAACAAGTGAAGCAAATAATGCAACAGGTACATTGTATGGAATAGGTTTCATAAATGACCCCATCATCCCTCCAACAAATGCCATAGGTACCATGGTCATAATAATAGCTAAGGTTGCAATATTGGTTGGACCTCCTACTTCATCAGTTGCTTCTACAAGAAGTGCTCCCATCTCCTTATCTTCTACACCAGGCGAGTGGAGGTGTCTGTGAATATTCTCGATAACAATAATAGCAGCATCGACCAACAAACCTAAAGATAGTAGGAATGCAAATAGGGTAATTCGGTTTATGGTCTGACCAGTTATGTATGCAATAAACAGGGTAATAGCTAAAATTGCAGGAACAGTGAATGTAACAATAAGTGATTCTCTCCAACCAAGTGCAAATATTAACATAACGGCAATAATAACAATGGTAATAATTAGGTGATGCATTAACTCATTAACCGCTTCGTTAGCTCGTTCACCATAATTTCTTGTAACTATATACTCTATTCCTGACTCATTAAATTCATCTTTATGCTCCTCTAGCATCTCCATAACATCTTCAGCAACAAATACGGCATTTTTCCCTGCAAGTTTTGCTACTGAAAGGGTGACTTGAGGAGTAGCTTTACTAAATGGATTAGTTTTATTACCATCTGCACGATAGATAATTTCTGCATCTTGAAAGTTTTGTTTATCAATTCCCTTTTCAACATTGGCTACATCACGAAGATAGATAGGTGAACCCATATAGTTGGCTACCATGACATTTTTGACATCTTCTACACTACTAATGGCATTAGAGATACCAAAAATAACCAATTTTTTATCATTGGTTCTCCCTTTAACATTGGGTACATTGGCTGCAAGTGATTGGATGGCTTGCATAATTTGCCCCATAGAGAGATGATAGGCTGAAAGTTTACCCATATCGACCTCAACATTAAATTGCTCTTTATGGGCTCCTTTTAGGGTTGTTTTTGCGACATTATCAATGGCATTTATCTTATGTTGTAGTTTTCTTATCTTTTCATTAAAATCAACAGTTGATATTTTTGAATGTTCTTGTCTAAAAAAAGCAATGGTTATAATAGGAACGTCAATATCAATATCAAAAGGTTTAATGAGTGGTTGCATAACCCCTTTAGGCATCTCATCCATATTTTGCATAACTTTATCATAAAGTTTGAGATTAGAGTCCTCTCTATCTTCACCTATATAATACATGACATTGACAATACCAACATTGTCCATAGACATACTGTAGACATGTTCTATACCACTAACTTCACGAAGTTTTTTCTCTAAAGGTTTGGCAATAATATTTTCTACTTCAAGAGGAGTGGCTCCTGGCATAGCAACAATAATTCCACCACCCGAAATGGCAATTTGTGGATCTTCTTCACGAGGCATGGTAGAGAGTGATATCCAACCGAGTGCAAGTAGAATAATTCCTAGTACAGCTGTAAGAGGATTTCTTAAAAAAGCTTGTCCTAATTTTCCTGCAATGTCTTTAACTACATAAGGTTCAGTGTTCTTCATAATTATCCTTTAATATGAACTTTAGCATACATACCTGGATAGATAGATTTACCTTGCGTATTGAACTTTATTTTCATTTTAAACTTGTGTGTCATTGGATTTGATGCAGGAATAATAGAGTAGATAGTCCCATCAGTTTTAAATCCAACAGAAGGAATTTCAATATTGACTTTTTTACCTAAGGTCATGAATTTAATATCATTTTCTGCAATTTCAGTAATGATACTTAGTTTACTTAAGTCCGTTAAAACCACACCAGGCATACCTGGAATTGCCATCTCTCCAACATTAAGTTTTTTCATAATAATGACACCATTATTTGGTGCTTTTAACTTAAGGTAGTTGTATTGGTTCATGACCTCTTTTTTCATCGCTTTGGCTTGAGAAACTTGCTTTCTTGCTATAGCAATCATATCTTTCATGTTTTTAGATGCGAGTTCTAAGTTTTCCAGTTCATATTTTGAAACCATCCCTTTTTTATAGAGTCGCTGGTATCGTCCAAGGTTTAAAAGGACATTGTTGTATTGGTTTTTATTCATTTGAAGTGCCAGTTGAGCTTGAGAGATTCCCAGTTCTACTTGCTCTTTTTTAGAATCAATCTCTTTGGAGTCAATCTCATAAAGAAGTTGACCTTTTTTTACAATATCTCCTTCTGAAACTAACATTTTTTTGACAATTCCCATATATCTACTTGTAATCATTTTTTGATTATCAGACATAACGGAACCAGCAATATCGATATCTATAGCCAAAAGTGAATTTGTAGCTAAAAGAAGGCTAAGTGCCAATGTAGATTTAAATTTTTTCATTATACGTCTCCTTTGTTAATGATACTTGTTATTTCAAAAACTTTTGCATTACGGTCATTTTTTGCTGTAAGAAGTTTCAGAAGTACTTCTAACTCTTTTGATTGTTTAATTAAGACATCTGAGATAGAACTGATACCCTCTTGATAACGCTCTTGATAGTTCTCATAAACTTTACTAGCAAAATCTAACTGTGTTGTCAAACTCTCTATCTCAGCATCTTTACTTTTGATCTCAGTTAAAAGTTTATTGACTTTTAAATAGATGCCTTTTTTTGCCAATTCAACTTGTTCTCTAACTTTCATATTTTCAACTTTTGCTTTCTCTAAGTTATGTTTATCAATATTTCCATTAAATAGATTCCACTCTAGTTGTAGTCCAACAGTATAAAAATCTTTGTCAATAAAGTCATTGAAAGGGTTGTTATCTGTTGAACCATACTCTCCAAATGCACCAACTGTAGGTAAAAAATTGGCTTTTTGAAGCTCTATAGCCATATCGGTTATTTTTAGTCCAAGCTTGGCTTTTTGAATATCTAAATTATTCTCTTGTAGCTCTTCTTTTACAACCTTTGGCATGGGTGCTTCAGTATCAAGGTTTTGAATAGATTCAACCTTCTTATTGAGCAAAAATGAGAGATATTGATATGCCAATACTCTATTGTATGTTGCCTTACTTAACATGCTTTGTGCTTCAGATTTCCTTGCTTTTACCTCTAGTGCATCAATATCTTTGGCAAAGCCTTCCTCTTTCATATTGTAGACAATGTCTTCTAAACGTTCTATATTACTCACAATATTTCCTAAATTTTGAATATATTGATCAACCAAAGAGATATCATAAAATGTTTTAGTTGTTTGAAATATTTTTTCATTTAATAGTTTATCTGTGTCTAGTTGACTCATGGTTTGAAGTGCTTTGGTTATTTTTCCATATTGGTCAAGTTTTCCAGCAGTATAAAGAGGAACCATATAGGTAAGTGTGGTTTGAAAATGGTTTCTAGCATCTGGATAGTTTAAATCTTTAGGTTCTATGCCAAGAATATTTCCTCCTTGTTGTACCAATCCTTGAGAAAAAGCACCAAAATTACCATTGGCCTGTTGTGCACCTTGACCAATTGCTCCCATAAAATCAGAAAAACCAAAATCAGCAAAAGAGGCTTCACGACTTTTTACCTTAAATCCAAAAACATTACCTGCATCATTGGAGCGTAGTGCTTGAAGTTTTAAGTCCAGTTTACCATATTTATGTCCTTTAGCAACTTCTGCTTCATGTGCTTTCATCTCCTCTTCAAACTTAGAAATTTTTAATTCTAGGTTATTACTCTTCATAATTTGAAGAGCCTTTTCTAATGTTAGGTTAGATAAAGGTACATTTTGAATATTTATAGTGGTGTCAAGCTCTTCTGCTAAAAGCAGCGTTGTGGATAATGAAAAGATTACATACAAAAGAGACTTTTTTAAAACCATAGGCGACCTCGTTATAAGAATTTATTATTTTTATTATAAAAATAATATATTAAAATTAATTATATCAATAATTATTAATGAAGATATTAAATTTTTAGGATTATAACTTTATTTATGTAAAGAGTTGATTTTTGTAGTAGATAGTTATTTCAAAGCTACTTTATGTAGCATTTGAAATAAAAGTAAAGAGTTAATTTAGATAGTAACATATGAGACACTAAGACAGGTCTCTAAGTTAGAGAGTTGATTTAATAGTTTTTTTGTTACATCTCCATCAACTTTAACAACAGCTAAAGCTTGAGAATTTGTATCTCGACCTAATCTAAAGTCTGCAATATTTAAATTGTTAGATGAAATGATATGACCAACATCTCCAATAACCCCAGGAACATCTGTATTTCTAAAAAGAATCATTTTACCTTTTGGTTCTAAGTCTAACATATAACCATCTATCTCAATAATTCTTTGAGCATTGTCACCTAACACTGTTCCGGCAATCGTAAATGTACCATTTTCAGTAGTTAACTTAATAGTAACCTTATTGGAAAGACCAGAGTTATTAGCTTGTACATTTTTAATAAGTTGTATATTTCTCTCTTGGGCTACAAACTCAGCATTGACATAGTTTACTGTATCTTCTAGTGATTCAGTTAAAATTCCAACTGTAGAAAAAGTCGTTAACGAATCAATATAATTAGAAACTTCACCCTCTGTTGTGACTTTAATACTTTTCACAACCGATTTTGTTACTTGAGCTGACATATGACCCATTTTTTGAATAAGTTCAAGGTATGGTCTTAAAAAGTCAGGTAGTTCATTCTCTTTAATTGGTAGGTTCAGTGCATTAGGAAAAGAGATGCCTTTTGCTGAAGCAATAGCATTCTCAGCTGCTTGAATGGCAATGTTTTGTTGAGACTCTTTTGTGTTGGCACCTAAGTGAGGAGTTAATGTTACATTATCCAAGTCAAGAAGAGGGTGGTTCGTTGCTGGTTCTTTGTTAAAAACATCAATCCCAGCCATATGAATTTTACCTGACTGTAAACCTTCAAGAAGGGCATCTTCATTATAAAGTCCACCTCTAGCACAGTTTATAAGTACAACACCATCTTTCATCTTAGCTATCTCTTCTTTACCAATCATACCTATAGTCTCTTCTGTCTTTGGTGTATGAATGGTAATAATATCACAAGTTAAAATATCATCAAAGTTTTTAGTATAGGCAATATCACAATCAGTAACTTTAGATGCGTCTATATATGGGTCATAGGCTACAATATCCATTTCAAATGCTTTGGCTCTTTTACCAACGCGTGAACCGATATTACCAAAACCAATAATTCCTAGTTTTTTATCTTTTAGTTCTGTACCATACCAATCTTGTCTACGCCAAACTCTATCGAGTTTAAGATTGTTATGTGCATAAGGAAATTGACGTACACATGAAAGCATATGTGTCATGGTAAGTTCAACTGCAGCTATGGTGTTTGCAGTAGGTACGTTCATTACAACAATACCTTTTTTACTACAACCCTCTATATCTACGTTATCAACACCAACACCAGCACGAACTACAGCTTTTATCTTCTCTGCATTCTCAAGAAAAGCTTGGTCAACATCAGTAGAAGAACGGGTAATGGCTACATCAGCAAGGGGAATAATCTCAGAGATGAGCTTCTCTTTAGGCTCATCTGCTGCATTAATAAGATTTATCTCAGCATCATTTGCGAGAATATCCAAGCCTTTTTGGTGGATATGATCGCAAACTACAATAGTAAGTTTAGACATTATTTTTAAACCTTATTATTTATTTTTAAAGTCGCTAAATACATCACCAAGAGTCATACTATCATCTTGTTCTTCATTTAATTTATCAAGTGCTTCTCTCTCTTCTTGGCGTTCTAATCTTCTAACAGAAACTCTAATTCTATCATTTTTAGCATCTATGAAAGAGATAACAGCTCTAATAGTTTGACCTTTTTCAATCTCCTCTTCCTTAAGTGGAGCAAGGTCATCAAGTCTAATAAGTGCATCAACCCCTGGTTCTAAAGAGATAAATACACCAAACTCTTTTTTATCTTTAACTATACCTTCTACAATGTCACCATTTTTATGCGTTTTTGCAAATGCTGCTACAGGAGACTCTTCCATGGCTTTTTTACTTAAAGAAACTTTACCATTTTCTCTGTCAATCTTAATGATTTTAACTTCAACTTCATCACCAGCTTTGAAAAGATCTTTTGCAGATTCTGATTTTTCCCATGATAGTTCTTGGTTATGAAGAAGACCTTCTACTGGACCAATTTTAAGGAATGCTCCAAAGTCAGTTACAGATGAAACTGTACCTGTAATTATGTCACCAACCTTGTTCGCAGAGGCAAATTGATCAATTGGTTTTGGAAGCAATGTTTTTCTTGAAACTCGAAGTCTTCTTTGTTGTTTATCAATTTCGATAATCTC
This sequence comes from Campylobacteraceae bacterium, assembly GCA_027068975.1. GTDB lineage: Bacteria > Campylobacterota > Campylobacteria > Campylobacterales > Sulfurovaceae > UBA1140. Next base: position 10,214 of record JALXFN010000138.1, read on the forward strand.
AACATCAATAACTTGACCAATTTCAATAAAATCTTTAGGGTGTTTAACATTTTTGTTCCAAGAAATTTCAGATACATGAAGGAATGCTTCTAAATCTTCACCTAAATCTACAAATGCACCATATGGTTCAATGTTTGAAACCGTTACTGAAACAGTGTCACCAGCTCTTAGTGTATTGTCAATATCTTTCCATGGGTCAAGGTTTGCCTCTTTAATAGAGAGAGAAAGGTGTCTTTTCTTTTTATCATAGTCAATAGCCATAACATTAACTTCATCACCCTCTTTGTAATACTTTGAAGGGTTAACTGGACCTTTATGAGAAATTTGTGAGTAATGAACAAGACCATCCATACCACCGACATCAACAAACATACCGTAAGATGTAATTTTTTTAACAGTACCAAGAACAATTGCTCTATTCTCTAGTAATTTGTCTACAATCTCTTGTGTTTCAGCTTTTTCACGTTCAATTAACTCTTTTCTTGAGATAATAACTGAACCTTTTTCTTTATCAACTTTAACAATAAGTGCTTTGATTTTTTTACCAATTGGATCAACTTTGTAAGAGATATATGAAAGTGTTCTTGGCATAAAGAATTCTAAACCAGAAACGTCAACTACAAAACCACCTTTATTTTTCTTAGTAATAGTACCTTCAACAACATACTCTTGCTCATCATCATACTCTTCAATAAATTCTGCTAATGCTGCTCTTTTTTCTGCTAGTTCATAAGAAACATTTGGTCTTTCTCCTCTAAATCCAGTGATAACAACAGTAATTGCTTCACCCTCTTCAAACATAATATTACCATCTTCATCTCTAATTTGGTCTAGTGACATAAATGCTTCATTCTTACGACCAACATCAATTACTGCTTGATTCTCTTCTTCATCTATCTTAACAACAACACCATCTACTAAATCACTTTTTGTATCTGCTTTTTTAAACGACTCCTCGAGCATCGCTCCAAAATCTACATCTTCTATTTCGATATCTTCGAATTTCATACTTACTAATCCTTGCTTGTGCCTAATTTTGCGCTATTATACTCTTTTTTTTTTAATAGATAATGAAAATATAAGAATATGTGAGGATATAGTGAAATGCAAAGGGACCGTAATAACTTTAAAGTTTAAATATTTTTAAAGTTATTACTATAACAATTTAGTTGGTTATTAGTTGAATTTTATTAATAACATTTTGAACAATCCAGTCAGGAGTTGAGGCTCCAGCTGATATTCCACAAAGATTTTTATTTTTAAACCAAGACGCTTGAAGTTCTCTTTCATTCTCTATTAGATAGCTATCTTTACAATCATTTTGAGAGATACTGTGTAGCATTTTAGTATTTGAAGAGTGTTTACCTCCAATAACAATCATGACATCAGCTCTTTTTGCTAAGGCTGCCGCAGCATCTTGATTTTCAAAGGTTGCATTACAGATGGTATTAAAAACTCTAACTTCTTTATGTGTTCTAATAAGTGCTGTAACTATTTTTTCAAAATCTTCAGGTTTTTTGGTGGTTTGAGAGACCAATGCAACCTTATTTTTTAATGGTAATGCTTCTAATTCTTTTGGGGTTAAGACAATAAATGTGTGATTTTGGTGTTCAGCATAAGAGACAACACCTTTTATTTCAGGGTGTGCTTTGTCTCCAAATATAACAACAGAGTAGCCTTCTGAACTCATTTTCTCTACAATATTTTGTGGTGTTGTAACATAAGGACAGGTTGCATCAATGATTTTATTCTCTTGTTTTTTTAGTATTGAAAGTTCATCTTTTGGTATACCATGTGTTCTAATAACGATGGCATTGTTACTGTCTATATCTTCTATCTTATCTACTAAGCCAATATTAAAACCAGTTTTTAATCGATTAATTTCATCTTTGTTGTGAATAAGTGGACCATAAGTAAAGCTATTTTGATGTTTTTCTGCTATTTCTATGGCCCGTTTGACACCATAACAGAAACCATAGCTTGATGCTAATTCTATTTTCATTCTATTTTTCCTCTATAGTTGTAATTTGAGAGAGAATATCAAAAAAGTTTGGAAATGAAGTATCTATACACTCTACATCTCTAATGGTCATTCCACATTGTATTCCAGCTATGGCAAAACTCATGGCGATTCTATGGTCACCATAACTGTTAATAGTGGCTTTTTTGAGTTCAGCACCAATAATTTCATAGCCATCATGATGCTCTATGGTCTGGATATTACAGAGATTTAATCCATTAATAACGCTTGATATTCTATCGCTCTCTTTTACTCTTAGCTCTTTAGCATTTTTAACACAGCTTTTTCCATTAGCTACAGCCATAGCAATGGCTAAAGCAGGGAGTTCATCTATGAGCCATGCAATATTTTTTTCAACGGTTACTGCTTGTAGTTTACCATTGTAAGATACCTCTATGTCTCCAATAGGTTCATAGATATTTTCTCTCTCAATAAAGCTAAGGTCAGCCCCCATGCCAAGTAGTATCTTATAAGCTTCAATTCTTGTTGGATTAAGTGTGACATTTTTAATAACAACTTTTGCATTTGGGGTAATGGCAGCTGCTACTGCAAAAAAGAAAGCACTTGAAGGGTCAGCAGGTACAGTAATGTTTAGTGGATTTAATGGTTTTCTTAGAGGTTCTATCTCTATCCATCCCTCTTTATTTGTCTTAATATTTGCCCCCATTCCTCGTAACATTCTCTCGGTGTGGTCTCGTGATAAAAGTTCTTCTTTATAGAAAGAGTTTTTATCAGCTTGAAGTCCTGCTAAAATAAGAGCAGATTTTACTTGAGCTGAGTCAATAGGTGAGTTGTAATGGAAGGATTTTAACTCTCCTCCACGTATGGCTAAAGGAGCTAAGTTTCCATTTTCTCTACCATCTATTTTTGCCCCAATATCTCGTAGTGGTACAGTGACTCTGTTCATCGGTCTTGAACGTAGGTATTTGTCCCCCGTTAAAACAAAAGAACCCTCTATTCCTGCAAGAAGTCCAGAATAAAGTCTCATTCCTGTTCCTGCATTTCCACAGTCTAAAATGTTATCAGGCTCCGTTAGTTTTTTAGGAGGGATAATGGTTATATTTCCTCCTTCTCTCATAACTTCTGCACCTAGCTGTTCTGTAATGGAGAGAGAAGCTAAAGTGTCTTCACCTAAAAGAAAGTTTTGAATAGTAGAGGGTTTATCACTGAGAAGTGAGAAGATGGCACAACGATGAGATATTGATTTGTCTGCTGCAATGTCTGAACACTCTAAAGAGAAGGGTTCAGAAGATTTTTCAATATTCACATTTTTCATCTTAAATTGGCTCCATATTCAGATGAAAGATTATCAAGGATACTATTTACAGTAGTGTCAATATCATTATCATCAAGTGTTCTATCTAATGCTTGAATAAAGAGACGTAGTGTTAAACTTTTCTTTTCTCCTAGCTCTTCATCTTCATAAACATCTATAGGGTAAAATTTACTTAAGAGAGGGAGTTCTAAAGATTTAATAGTGGTTGATATTTGAGAGTAAGGTATGTTTTTATTAACGACTAAACTCAAATCTTTATAAACTCCTTGAAATTTAGAGATAGCCTTAGCATCGATATGTTTAGGTATAAGTGCATCAAATTCTATTTCAGCTATAAAGGTTTCATCTAAATCAAAATCATCTCTTGCTACAGGGTGCAGTTTTGTTAAGTACCCACAAATTTCATCATTGATAATAATATCGGCTGATTGATAAGGGTGCAACAGTGCATTGTCCCTTGTGGAAGTTCTAAGTTCAAAGTTACCAAGAATGGCAGATAGTTTTCTTGCGAAGCTATCAAAATCAATACTTTTTGGTTTACCACTATTCCCTATATATTCACTCTCTTTTTGACCCGAATAGATAAGAGAAAGAACTTCTTTCTCTTCACGGTTTTCATCAAAAATAGTACCTACCTCAAAAAGAGCTGTTGAGCGTTGTGAATAGTTTAAATTTCTCTGTGCAGCTTGTAAAAGATTTATACTTATAGTTGTTCTTAATGTGTTTAGGTCAGTAGTAATTGGGTTGATGATATCTAACTCCTCTTTTATAAGAGGAAAATTGTATTTTTCAAGAAGTTTCTTATCTGAAAAAGCAAAAGAGATGCTCTCATCAAAGCCTGATGCAACAGCACGTGAACGTAACTCTTTTTTTGCATAGTATTTATGCGTAGTAGTGTTGATTCGTTGAGCTTCTTTAAAACATAAAGGTTTTGCTTCTATATTATCAATACCTAATATACGTACAATCTCTTCAGTTATATCTTGAATGTTTTCAATATCATGTCTAAACTTTGGTACGGTTACTCCAAAGTTGTCTTCAGTAGAGTTTTGAACTGTAAATCCTAAAGAAGTTAAAATTCTTATTATTTCAGATTTATCAATTTTATTACCAATAAGTTTTGAAATTTCATCTGTTCCAATAGGAATAATCTTATCTTCTTGTTCGTTATCTAAAGCGATAATTCCATTATAAAGTTTACATTTATTGTAACTTTCAAATAAGTAAGTAATGTAGTCAATAGCAAAAGAGAGTTGGGGTTCAGAGCCTCTAGATGTATTATAGTAGAGTTCATCTGTCTCTAAATGATGTTCCGATACAATATCTACAAGTTGTGTAGGATGGATATAAGATGTTTCAAAAAGAACTCTTGATGAGTTCTCATTGGCTTTACTCTTTTCAATTTGTTTGATTCCTACTTGAGAACAAGGCTTTTCATTAATAAAAACATTAATAATCCCTTCGTTGTTAGATAAATTAATAACAACTTTCTCTTCATCTTCCAGATTTATTTCACTTACTTCATAAGCACGAAGTATAACCCCTGTAGAATGGGTAATATAGCTTAATATATTCTCCAAGGCATCTGATTTTAACTTGTCTATAAATGCTAATCGTAAAGCAAAAAGTAAAGAGGTGTGTAGATCTTCCATATTTGCCATGACATATTGAACTGAAGCATCAATAACTCCATTGGTCTCAAGCTTAGAAACACGAGCCAATCCAAGTTTTTCTAGGCTTTGACTCTCATAGTCAAAATCTGTTATAGGGAGGTTTAAAACAGCAGATAAATCTCTAGCTACACCATGCACAGATAGACAGTCACCACGGTTTGCTGTAAGTTCTATCTCTATGACGGTATCTGCAAGTTTTTTGTACTGATTGAGCTCTTTCCCAACAATAAGTTCACCAATGCTATCATCTAGTATCATAATACCATCACCGATATCTGGTAATCCTAGTTCTGAAGCAGAACAGACCATTCCTTCACTCTCTACACCACGAAGTTTTGCATGTTTTATCTCAAAATCTTCTCCTAGTTTTGCTCCAATGGTTGCAACAGCAACATACTGGGCATCTACCACATTGGCAGCTCCACATACTATTTGGCGTACATCTGAACCGATGTCAATTTGACAAACATTAAGCTTGTCTGCATCGGGGTGTTTCTCAACAGAAACTATTTTACCTACAATAATTTTCTCAGGAATAGTATAGGTTTTAATACTATCTACCTCTAATCCAATAGCATTTAAACTCTTAAAAAGAGTCTCATTATTCACTTCACTGAGGTCTATAAAGTTATTTAACCAAGTTCTTGTAACTATCATCTAAACTGCTCCAATAAACGTGTATCGCCTTCAAATAGCATTCGAAGGTCTGGGATTTTATGTAATAACATGGCAAATCTTTCAATACCCAATCCAAAGGCATAACCACTGACATTTTTGTATTTAACAGCTTTGAAGACATTTTCATCAACGATACCACAACCAAGAACTTCAAGCCAACCTGTATGAGAACAGACACGACAACCTTTACCCTCACAGAAGATACAAGAGATATCAACTTCAGCAGATGGTTCTGTAAAAGGGAAGAAGCTTGGTCTAAAGCGTATTTCTACATTACCAAACATATAGTGGAGGAAGTCAGACATAACAGACTTTAGGTTGGCAAAACTTACTTCACCAACTTCTCCTACAACCAAACCTTCTATTTGGTGAAACATAGGTGTATGGGTAATATCATAATCTTTTCTAAAAACAGCACCTGGTGCAATCATGCGAATAGGTGGTTTTTGTGCCAACATGGTTCTTATTTGTACAGGTGAGGTATGGGTGCGTAGGACAGCTCCATCTTTAAAGAAAAATGTATCTTGCATATCACGTGCAGGGTGATTTTTAGGTAAGTTGAGTGCTTCAAAGTTATGGAAGTCATCCTCAACTTTAGGTCCATCTTCTATAGAGAAGTTGAGTGCTAAAAAGTAGTCTATAATCTTATCCATGGTTGCCATAACTGGGTGTAAAGCACCTTTTTCATTTAGGTTGTTATAGAGTGAAACATCTATGGCTTCTGTTTTTAGTAGTCGCTCTATCTCCTCTTTTTTTAGTACCTCATAGCGTTCATCGTAAACAGCTTGAAGTTTGGCTTTCTTTTTATTGAGTCCCTCCGCAAATGCTTTTTTCTCTGGTCCTGGTACATCTTTAAGTTTTGCAAACTCTGCAGCCAAAGCACCCTTTTTCCCAAAAAGTTCAACACGAACTTTTTCAAGTGCTTTAAGTGAGCCAACTTGTTTAATTAGTTCTTCTAAATTTTCCAAAATAACCTCTGTTCACTTTATATATAATTCAATTTAATAATTGTATGATTTTATCCAAAATATACTAATAATGGGATTGAATGTGATATAATTTTTCATAATTTTTTAAGACATTAAAATAATAAAGGATAAACAGTGTGTATTTTTTGCAAAATAGTTGAGGGTGAGATACCAAGTAATAAGATTTTAGAAAATGATGATTTTATAGCATTTCATGACTTATATCCAAAAGCACCTATTCATATTTTAGTTATTCCTAAAAAACATGTAGATTGTTTTCAAGAGGTAAGTTCTGAGACTATGGCTTCTATGACTCCATTTATTCAAGAGGTGGCAACATTAACAGGTATAGATAAATCAGGGTATAGGCTTATCACCAACAATGGAGACGATGGAGGGCAAGAGATCCACCATTTACATTTTCATGTTTTAGGTGGAGCAAAGCTTCCCTTTGGACATTACAAAGATGAAGTAAATAAGAGCTTATAATTATTAAAAAAAATGTAGGTGTGACTGTCACACAGAAAATCTCAGTTGAAATAAATGGAAGATTTAAATTTTTTAATAGGATAGATTTATATTTGACGTGTGACATGGTCACACCTATGGATAAACAAGAAGGAAACAATAATATATGACACTAGAAGAACTAGACAAAAAGTATGTATTGCAAACATACAACCGAAACTACACAAATTTTGTAAAAGGTCAAGGCTCAACTCTCTATGCAGAAAATGGAGATGACTATATTGATTTTGCATCAGGAATTGCTGTAAATTCAGTAGGACATAATAATCATGTACTGGTAACAGCACTTCAAAATCAAGTAGAGAAGATTATCCATATCTCTAACCTACAAGTAATAGAGCCTCAAGCAAAACTTGCAGAGAAAATCTGTACCTTAGCAAACTATGATGGAGCAATTTTCTTTGCCAATTCAGGGGCAGAAGCCAATGAGGGAGCGATTAAAATAGCACGTAAATATGGTGAGACTAAATTTGATAAGAAGCGTTATAAAGTGATAACTTTAGAACACTCCTTTCATGGACGAACCATTACCACAGTAAAAGCAACAGGTCAAGATAGTTTTCATACACCAAACTTTTCACCTTATCCTGATGGTTTCTCTTATGTAGATGGTTTAGATGCAGTTTATGAAAATATTGATGATGAAACAGTAGCCGTTATGATAGAGCTTGTGCAAGGTGAGGGTGGGGTACAACCTTTTGAAAAAGAGGCAATTCAAAAACTAGCTAAACACTTAAAAGAGAGAGATGTGCTACTGATTGTAGATGAGGTTCAAACAGGTATCTACCGAACAGGGGCAATGTTGGCTTCAAATATGTATGAGATAGAACCAGACATTATCACTATGGCAAAAGGTCTTGGTGGAGGTGTACCCATAGGTGCAGTTATGACTAAACACAAAGATATATTGGTAGCAGGTGACCATGGTTCTACTTTTGGTGGTAACTACCTTAGTACTACGGCTGGTTTAGCTGTTCTTGAAGTGTTACACGCTTTAGATGAACAAGGAAAACTTACTGAAACTTTGGCATACTTTACAGTAAAACTAAAAGAGATACAGAATAAGTACTCACATTTATTTACTGAGGAGATAGGTTTAGGACTTATGCGAGGACTTCGTGCGAAAGATAACGATACCATGAAAGCTGTTTTAACAAAGTCAATGGAGAAGAGACTGATTGTACTTCCTGCTGGGCGAAATACAGTTCGTTTTTTACCTGCTTTAACCATTACAGCCTCAGAGATAGATGAAGGGTTTAAGCGTTTTGAAGAAGCACTTAACTCTCTGTAGTTTTTTACTCTCGCCACTTTTGGCAGAGGGTGAACTAAGTAACATACTCTCAGCCAACAAAAATGAGCTTATCAAAGAGCAGGTAGAGCAGAACGATATCCAAAGCAAACAGTTAGAGAAGTCGTGGATAAACCCCATCATGCTTCAATACTCTAAAAACTATACCACCCAGTTTGGAGATGCTATTGACACTCAACAGTTTGTGGTTTCAGTTGACCAGCCTATTTTTAAAATGGGTGGTATTTGGTCTGCTATAAAGTATGCAAAAGCAGTAGGAAAAGCCAATGATATTGATATTGAGTTACAACGTAGAGGGGCGATTTCACAAGCATTGAGTATTCTTTATAATCTTAAAAAATCTAAGTATCAGTTAGAAAAATTGGCACTAATGATTGAGAATGATAAGATAGATATTCAGATACAAAAAGAGAGCTATGAAGAGGGGTTAACAAACAGAACTCTTTATGACCAGGCATTGTTAAAAAAGAACCAAGATAGTACCTCTAAGTTGGAGTTAGAGCTATCTATTACCAAACTAGAAAATGATTTCGCTCTACTAAGTGACAGTAACCCTTACTCTTTAACTCTTCCAAATTTTGGTATGATAAGCAAAGAGCGTTATGAAAAAGAGCAGTTAGAGTTAAAAAGAGATAGCCTAAGAGTTGAAGAGAAAAAAGAGAATAAATTTATGACGCTAACCAAGTATCTTCCTGAAATATCTGTTACAGGTCGTTACATAAATGAAGACCTAAATCCACTCTTTGCACGAGCAGATAGCTCACTAAAACGTGAGTATTTTAACTACGGTTTTAAGGTAAGTCTACCCCTATCTGTTAATAGTTTAGATGATATTCAAAACTCTAAAATAGAGTACTTAACAGCCAAGATAAAACTAAATGAGAAGAAAAAAGAGATAGCCAACAACTATAGATTGATTCAGAAGCATTTAGATATTATAGATAAAAAGATAGAACTCTCAAAAGAGGATGCCCAACACTATGAAAGTATGTTGGTAACAGCTCAAGAGTTAGAAGAGGTGGGTGATAGAACATCACTAGATACACAAAAGGTTGCTAATACATTACAGATACGTAAAATAGACCAAGAGATTTACAAAATAGATGCACAGTTGGAGCTTTTAGGATTATATATAAACGTAGCTGATGCACTTTAGATTTTAAAAGGAGATATGATGTTAAAGAAAATACTATTATTGAGCTTTCTTAGTTTATCGTTATTTGGGTATGACTTTGGAGATGTCCCAAAAGTAAAAGTTGTTGACATTCCAAAGGGTCAAAGGCTTATGGTTCAGTTTGGAAAAACTAAGTGTATTTGGTGTGAACATATGGCTCCTTATCTTAAAGAGATAAAAGAGAAATACCCTAAAACACCTATTTACTACATTAACACCGACAAAGATATGTTAGGTGGCATTAACTGTAATGTTGAGGTATTACCTACCTCTATCTTTTGGGATGAAAATGGAAAAGAGATAGGACGGCATGAGGGGTATTTGTTACCTGAGCAGATTATGGAGTTGTTGCGTAAATATGGGGTTTTGGTTGAAGATGAGAATGGTACTCTAAAATAGGTTTTTTGAATAATTTTGATATACTAAAAGTAGAAAAAATAAAAAAGGATAAGCATGACCATTACACTAAATATTCAGAACGAACAACTTTTTGACAAGATATTATGGCTTTTAAGTCGTTTTAAAAATGACGGTTTAGAGATTATTACAGATATTCAAAAAAATATATCAACTCCAATAGAACCAGAAAATAAGTTTTCTGAATTTGCAGGAATTTGGAAAGATAGAGATATAACTCAAGAGTCTATAAGAGAACAGGCTTGGAGATGATTGTTTTAGATACAAATATATTGATTGAGATTTTAAAAGATAACCAATCAACCATTGAAAAAGTACAATCTTTTAATTCTCCATTGGCTATCTCTTCTATTACGGTTATGGAACTTTTTTATGGAGCATTGAACAAAGCAGAGGTTAAAAAGCTTGAAAGATTTGTTGCTCTTTTTGAAATTATTAATATAAATGAAGCTATATCTAAACAATCTACTACACTTATTAAAACTTATGCTAAAAGTCATAACTTAGATATTCCTGATGGGCTTATTGCTTCAACAGCTTTAGTTTTAAATGCTCCTCTTTTTACTTATAATCTTAAAGATTTTCGATTTATTGACGGGTTGGAGTTGGTTTAAGTAATGACTGATGATAACTAAAAAAATAAAGGAAAACATTGAAATTTAGCAAATACATGAACGAATGGCTCTATGGAGAGAATGGCTACTACAAAACCTTTAAAGCCATAGGTAAAGAGGGAGACTTCTATACAGCAGTAAGTACAAGCTCATTTTTTGGGGCAAGTATTGCAAACCACTTTTATAGACTTATGCAAGAAGAGGCTTTTAAAAGAGATGGTTGGCTTATTGAGATTGGGGCTCACAAAGGCTACCTGCTTTGCGATATGATTCAGTGGCTCTACACACTTGACCCAACTTTGGTACAAACGCTGAAATTTGGAATTGTAGAGCGTCAGCCTCATGTTCAACAAGAGCAACTCAAATATATAGAAGAGCGTTTTGGTTCAGATATTACTATTACTCACTTTAATGATATAGATGAGGTAGAAGTAGACTACGCATTTGTAGTTGCAAATGAGATTTTTGATGCTTTTCCTTGTGAGCTTATAAAAGATGGTGAACAAGCTTTTGTAGCTGATAATGTAGTAGAGTGGAGAGAAGCAGATAAAGAGTTGCTAGAGTTTGCTTCAAAACATCGACAAGTTAAAGGTGAAGTAGCTGTAGGTTATGAAGCGTTTGCTTTGCACATGGCAAAAGGCATTAAACGTTGCGACTTTGTAAGCTTTGACTATGGTGAAAAGCTTGTACGAAACGATTTTTCGATTCGTGTTTACCAAAAGCATGAGACCTTTCCTCTCTTTGATGAAGAGTTAGTATTAGCCGATGCTTTTCAAAAAGCAGACATAACTTACGATGTAAACTTTGGACACGTCATAGATGCTTTTGAAGAGGCAGGGTTTGAACTTGATAAGTATGAAACACAGGCTAGGGCATTGGTACGTTTTGGGCTTATTGACATTTTAGAGCAGTTTGCTAAACAGACAACTCAGGCGAATTATATGCGTGAAGCAGATAAGATTAAGACGCTTATTGCTCCTACTATTATGGGGGATAAGTTTAAGATGGTGCATTTTTGGAAGTAGGGTGCATTTGCCAATGCACCGTTAAATAACATTTGCACAAATAAAAACTTCTGCCGAAAGGCTTAGTCTATTGTTGATAATAAAAAGTGAAAATTTAAAAAAACATTACAATTTGACATATTTCTAATAAAAATTATTTTTTAATGTTAAAATACCTAAAAATAGTTGTATAGTATGATTTGACATACTATACCCAAAGTGGGTATAATTAATGATATTTATAGAATCGAAATTATTTGAAAAGTTACGAGAGAGTTATTTTGATGATGAGAGCTACAGAGCCTTTCAAAATTTTTTACTAGAACAACCTTTAGCAGGTGATGTAATACAAGGTACAGGAGGCTTACGAAAAGTTCGTTGGGCTTCCAAAGGTAAAGGAAAACGAAGTGGAGTTAGAACGATTTATCTCTATTTGGTAGAGAAGAGTCATATACACTTTTTAACAGTATATGCAAAAAATGAGATAAGTGACCTAACTTCAAATGAGAAAAAGATACTTAAAACCTTAGCAGAGGAGATAAAAAATGGCTAAAAGAAACCTATTTGAAGAGTTAAAAACAGGTCTTGAAGATGTCAAAGCTTTTGAGGAAGAGAAGATAACATTAAAAACAATGACCATAGAGCCACAAGAGAGAAAAGTTTTAGAAGCAGATGAGATACGCGCCATACGAGACAAGTACAACATGAGCCGTGCTGTTTTTGCTAATTTTTTACGTATTTCTACTAGAACACTAGAAAAATGGGAGCTTGGAACAAGTCGCCCAAATGAACAAGCAACAACTCTACTTGCTTTGACCAATATGTACCCAGATATGTTTGAGAGACTTAAGAAAATTTAAGGTTTCGTAGGGTGCGTTTGCCAACGCACCGTTAAATAAAACTCGCACAAATAAAAACTTCTGCCGAAAGGCTTAATCTATTGTTGCTAACAAAAAGTGATGTTAAAGTTCATGTTCTTAGAATTAGTGATGATTTTAGATGGGTTAAGAAGAGAGGTTTTAAAATAGAAAAGTAACTAAAATTTAAAAATTCCAGAGGAAAACAATAATTATAGTTACAAAATTCCTAAGTTAAACTGAAAAATTGAGATTTTTTATCAAAATTTTTTTTTAGCTCAATTTAACAAAATTTAGACTATAATGAAGTCAGCAAGAGGGGTGGAAATAACCCGTTGTGCCACCAGAGTGTGCTTTGTAGACTCTATGAGAGGGTGACGGTCTCTCCTTGCATTTTTTTAAACTCCCACTCTCCATATATTAGTCTATATTTACTATTTTTCATATCGTAAGGATAGATATATCCTGCTGTTTTGACTGTGCTTAGCTTCTCTCCTCTATGAACATAACTTTTTGTATCGACAATAAGCTTTAGACATTTTTTTGAATTTTGAAAACAGTAGAGCAGATTTAATCTGTTTTCTTGAGTGTCCAAAAAAAGTGCAGATGGTTCAGATAAAATAGTTGGAATAGCATAAATGTCTTCTAGTAAAAGGGCTTTAGATACTTTTCGTTTGGTTGGTCGGTATAGGTGAGTTAAGCCTTTTTGTGTTAGATAAATCTCTTTTGTTGCAATCTCTATGTTATACTCTTTTAAAATGGTGGCTGTTTGTTCATTGATAAATCCAACCATATATGCATGAAGTTTACTATTTTTAGCTAAACAACTATCTACAAAATTTTTAAATTCGTTCATCTATTCTCATATTTTTTTGTGCGATTATAGCATTTGAAAATTAAGGGGAAATGTAGGGTGCGTTTGCCAACGTACCGTTAAATAACACTTGCAAAAATAAAAACTCCTGCCGAAAGGCTTAATCTATTGTTGCTAACAAAAAGTGATGTTAAAATTCATGTTCTTAGAATTTTTTTAATATATTTAAACTGTTTTAGTTTGATTTTTTTCTTGATAGTTGTGTTTTTTGCTTTTATGGTTGGGTGGAGGTGGATTTTTTTTAATATTTCTTGAATGTTATTATGAGTTTGTGTTAGACTTTTGATTAATAAAAAATAGGGTGCAAAAATGAATGAAACAATTATGACAAAATTAAATATAGAACTTAAAAATTGTTATGGTATTAATAAATTCACAGAAGAACTAGATTTTTCTCATGGTAGAACAATAGCAATATATGCACCTAATGCAACAATGAAGACTTCTTTTTCTAAAACATTTTTAGACTTAAGTAGAGAAAAACTACCAATAGATGGGCTACATGGTAAAGAACCGACTTGTATTGTAAAAGTTGATGGAAATGATATTCTTAAAGAAGAGATATTTGTTATTGAATCTATGAATAGTAAGTTTGAATCTACAAGACTCTTAACATTGTTAGTTGATATTGATTCGATGAATGAATATAATGAGTTAAATGAAGAGATTTTAAGTAAAAAGAAATCATTAATTTTAGGTTTAAATAGAGTATCTGGTATCAAAAAAGATTCAATTGAAAAAAATATGCTTAATGATTTTGAAGAGACTTTATTTTTTAATCTTTTGGGAAATATTGATTTTGATATCGAAATAGAAGAATTTTCTCATATTAAGTATAAAGATATATTTGACCCTAAAGTTGTTGATTTACTGAATAGTGAAGATGTTATTGAAAATATTAATGAATATTCTACCAAATATAATGAATTAATTAAAAAGTCCTCTTATTTTAAAGAAGGCGTATTTAATCCACTTAAAGCAGAAAATATTATTAAAGTGACAAGAAGTGAAAAATTTTTTGAAGCAGAACATGTAATTTTATTAAATGGTCATGATGATAAGATTGATAGTGCTGATGAATTTAATCGAATTATTTCTGAAGAAAAAAATAAAATTTTGACCAATACTAAATTAAAAGAGATTGAAGCCAAAATTAGTCAAGGAGTAAAAGCTGTAAAAGAATTTCAAAATATTTTAGAACAGTATCCTGAATTGATACCTTATTTAACTAAAGAAAAATATAATAGTTTGAGAGTGGCATTATGGAAAAGTTACCTTAAAGATAAAAAAGAAGAAGTTATTGAGTTATTGGCAGTATATGAAGAAAATAAAGAAAGAATTTTACAAATTGAAGATAAAGCAAAGAATCAGAGTACAAAATGGGAAGAAGTTGTAAGAGAATTTAAAAATAGATTTTATGTTCCTTATGAAATTTATATTGAAAATAAAAAGAGTATGGTTTTAGGAAATAAAACTCCTATAATAAAGTTTAAATTTGAAGATGGTGTAAATCCTGTTGCTTTAGATAAAAATTCTTTACAGCAAATTGATATTTTAAGTCAAGGTGAGTTACGTGCTTTATATTTATTAAATATAATTTTTGAGATTAAGTCTCGTGAAACAGAAAAACAAAAAACACTTTTTATTTTAGATGATATTGTTGATTCTTTTGATTATAAAAATAAATATGCAATTATTGAATATATTAAAGAAATTTCTAAAATAGAATATTTTTATCAAATTATTTTAACACATAACTTTGATTTTTTTAGAACAATACAAAGTAGAGTGTTAAAAAATAGTAAATGGCATAACTCTTTTATGGCACAAAAAAATGATAATAATATTAAGTTGGTTGATGCAGGGAAAAATAAAACAAGTAGTCCTTTTGAAGTATGGAAAAATAGTTTTCATATTGATGAAGTTATATTAATTGCTATAATACCTTTTATTCGGAATCTTGCAGAATATATAGGTAATAAAGACATTGAAGATAAGTTAACTAAGTTGCTTCATATAAAAAATTCTACAAAAAATATAACAGTTGGTGAGCTAGAAAATTATATTAAAAAAATTCTATCTAATAAAGAACATATTTCTCTATCAAATCCTGATACTAAAGTTTATAATTTAATTTATGAAAAAGCTGATGAAATTGAGAATTCTCCGATTATTGAAGAGGTTGAGTTGGAGAAAAAAATAGTTTTATCTATAGCTATTAGATTGAAAGCTGAGGAGTTTATGATATTAAAAATAAATAATCAAGCAATAGTTAATAGCATAAGAAAAAATCAAACAGGTGAACTTTTTGGAGAAGTTAAAAAAAATAATTTAGTGACAAGTGAACAGTTAAAAATACTTGAATTAGTTAATATTATTACTCCTGAAAATATTCATCTAAACTCTTTTATGTATGAACCTATTTTGGATATGTCAAAAGCTCACTTAATTGATTTGTATAGAAATGTTAAAGTTTTAGAATAGAAGAAATATGTTAACAAAATCAACCTACACCCAAGCCATAACCTGCCTAAAAACCCTATGGCGAGACAAATACCAACCCAAACCAAACCCACAAACAGACAAAACAACTCAACTAAGACAAGAGATAGGAAAACAAGTAGGAGCGTTAGCCTACCAACTCTTTCCAAATGGAAAAAAGATAGAGTTTAGTAGCAAAGAGCAGATGACAAAGCAAACCAAGAGGTGGATAGAGGAGGGGGTGGAGTATGTTTATGAAGCTACTTTTGTGTTTGAAAACCTTTTGGTGATGGTTGATGTGCTAAGGGTTACACCTAGTGGCGTTGAGATATATGAGGTTAAAAGCTCAACAGCCCTAAAAGAGATAAATCTGCACGATGTAGCTTTTCAGTATTATGTGCTTAGTCAACTAGGCTATAGGGTTCAAAAAGCTTTTGTTGTGCATATTAACAGTCGATATGTTAGAGAAGAGGAGCTAGAGGTAGAGAAGCTCTTTACCTTAGCCGATGTGTTTGACAAGGTTGTGTCGTTTCAAGATGAGATACCTCAAAGAGTCAAAACCATAGAGAGAGCTTTAGCCGATGAGAAAAATGAACCAACACTCAAAGAGGTGTGCTTTTGTGACTCGTGTAAAGAGGTGATGGGGATTCCTGAATATTCTGTTTTTAATATCTTTAATCGAAGCTCAAAAAAGCTGATGGAGCTTTTTGAACAAGGAGTGGTAAAGATAGAAGATATTCCTGATGACTTTGAGTTAACACACAGACAGAGGTTAAAAGTAGAGAATTGGAAAGAGCAAAAAACAGATATTGACCATGAGAAAATAGCAGAGTTTTTAGATGGGTTGACTTACCCTCTTTACCATTTAGATTTTGAGACCTTTCAACAAGCCATTCCACAATACAGAGGCATTAAACCATATATGCAGATACCATTTCAATACTCTTTGCATATTGAACATAAAGATAGAGCGTTGGAACATAGGGAGTTTTTAGCCATTGAGGGAGAAGACCCAAGAGAGAGTTTGGTGACACAGTTGGTTAAAGATATTCCTGATGATGTGATGGTCTTAGCCTACAATATGAGCTTTGAGAAAAGAGTATTGAGAGCTTTGGCAAAAGATTTTAAACCTTTTGCTACCCACCTGATGAAGATACACGACAATATGGTTGACTTGATGTTGCCTTTTCAAAAAGGGTACTATATGACCCCTCAAATGAGAGGACGATACTCTATAAAATATGTTCTACCTGCACTCGTTCCACAGATGAAAAGTGCTTATGATGATTTGAATTTAATACATAATGGAAGTGAGGCAATGAGTGCTTTTTCGCTTTTGCCTGAGTTGAATGAAAAAGAGAGAGAAGAGATGAGAGAGGCGTTGTTGGAGTATTGTAAGTTAGATACTTTGGCTATGGTTTGGGTTTTAGATGGGTTGAGGGGAGAGAGTTTAGAATGAAGTCACAAATGGTGATATCAAGTTTAAAGTATAGAAAAAAACAGATAAAAAAATTATGGGTTTTATTCGTGACTAGTGACCTTATGCCAATACATCAAAACTTCATTATATGATAAGGAATAAGTTTAAAATGGTACACTTCAAAAAATAAAATCTTGGGGTGCTGTTTTTATTGAAATGTATCCCTGTGGACTAACGTACCATTAATTATATTTGCATAAAAAGAGAGAAAAATGTCTTTAACAAAAATGTCATCAGAAAAAAGAGCAACAGTTGTAGCAACAGTTATCGCAACTATATTAACACTTATAAAGTTTTTTATAGGAGTAGCTTCTGGGTCGGTGGCTGTTTTGGCTTCGGCTATAGATTCACTGCTTGATACACTCATCTCTATTTTTAACTTCTTTGCCATTCGTAAGTCTGAAGAGAAAGCAAGTGACGAGTTTCAGTATGGGAAAGGGAAAGTCCAAGCTATCGCTGCTGTGATAGAGGGAACGGTTATTACTATCTCTGGACTTTACATTATATATGAGGCGATTCAAAAAGCGATACATGGCTCTAAAACAGAGCTACTTACCCCTGCTATTGTTGTTATGATTATCTCTATAGTAGTTACATTTTTCTTGGTTCAGTACCTTTTAAAGGTTGCTAAAGAGACAGATAATTTGGTTATAAAATCGGATGCTCTACATTACCAAACAGACCTTTGGAGTAATGGGGTGATTTTATTCTCTTTAGGAGTTGTCTATTTTACAGGTTTAGAGTGGGTCGATGCACTCTTTGGGTTTGGAATAGGGGTTTACATTATCTACTCTGCTTATGAGATTATTGATGAGGGAATTGCTATACTTCTCGACAGAGCTTTAGAAAAAGAGACCGTAGAAAAGATACGAGAAATTATAGGAGAACACCCAGAGGTCAATGGCTTTCACTGGTTAAAAACCAGAACGGATGGAACTAGCAATTATGTAGAGTTTCATTTGGTTTTACAACCAAACTTGTATCTTATAGAAGCACATAGAATCTCTGACCAAATAGAAGACAAGATAATGTTACTTGACGATAAAAAACGTTGGATTATCACCCCTCATTATGACCCTTATGATGATGAAGATATAAACAATGCCATTGCTGAGGGTAAAACTTTGGGTGAAGTAGTTAGATGATTTACCTTCTCTCTCCTCTTAAAAAAGAAGGAACCCTTTCTCTTCCGATGATAAAATTTTCATTGGTAGCAGATAAGATAGATTTTTCTTTATGTGATACTCTTATGTTTACCTCTAAACAGGCTGTTGTTTCTGTTGATGCTATTGATAAAAAATGGAAAGAGTATCCTTGTGTTGCCATAGGTGGAGCGACTAAGAAAAAGATAGAAGAGCTAGGTGGAGAGGTAATCTACCACCCAAAAGAGTTTTATGGTGAAGTTTTGGCTAAAGATATTTTAAATAATTTCTCTGATAAAAAACTGCTCTATCTTCGACCTAAAGAGGTGTCATTTGACAGTAAAGCTTACTTAGAAAAAAATGGAATTGATTTAGAAGAGCAGGTTATTTATGAGACTTCTTGTATGAAGTATATTAAAGAGCAGAAGCCTAGAGAGGGAGCTATTATTATCTTCACCTCTCCATCTACTATTAAGTGCTTTTTTAAGAATTTTGAGTGGGATAGCTCTTATATAGCTGTTTTGATTGGTCATGCCACAAAAGAGCATCTTCCTGACTATTGTAAGTATGTTGTGGCTGATGAGCCTTTGATTGATGCTTGTGCTAAAAAGGCAAAAGAGATTGAAAAAAATTTCTAAATTATAGTGACTTTTAGTTTTCTTTTTGCTATAATCCTATCAACCTGAATAGTTCGACTACTGTTATATGTGGTCCAACATTATCTTTTGTGGGACATGTAGTAAATCTGTGTGCAGATGACTTCGTTTGAGTATAGCCTAGCTATATGAGAAGCTGTCTCCTAAGGATTTACTCTCTCCTACACCGTTGGCTTTTTAGGGCCGGCTTTCATACAGAACGGCTGTTCGGGGGCATTATAAAATCTTATATAATACATCATGTTTCATAAATTTTCTTTCTATTTGACAGGGGCAAACCTACGCGTTTTAATCATTCTTTTTCTTTTATATCATTCCTTACATTTTATAGAGCATTCTAAAATAATTAATAGTGTATAATGTCATTAATTATAAAAATGGAGAGTGTTGTAGTGAATGTATTAATAATTGGTGCTGGTGGGCGTGAGTATTCTATAGGAATGGCTCTTGCTAAAGATGAAAAAGTAGAAAAGTTATATTTTGCTCCAGGTAATGGTGCAACAGATGAACTTGGTACAAACTTAGAGATTTCTGACTTTAATGAATTGGCTGATTTTTGTGAAGCAAATGATGTAGAGCTTACCATTGTAGGACCAGAAGCTCCTTTGGTTGCTGGGATTGTAGACCTATTTGAAGAGCGTGGTTTAAAAATATTTGGACCATCTGCACAAGCTGCACAGCTTGAAGGTTCTAAAATTTTTATGAAAAACTTTTTAGCTCGTCACAATGTACCAACAGCAAAATATATAGAGACAGACTCTTTAGAAGAGGCGTATAAGTTTATTATGAGTTTAGAAGCTCCTATTGTTGTAAAAGCAGATGGGCTTTGTGGTGGTAAAGGGGTGATTATTGCCCAAAATCATAATGAAGCAAAAAAAGCTGCGGGAGAAATGCTTTCAGGTAACTCATTTGGTGATGCTGGAACCTCTATAGTTGTTGAAGAGTTTTTAGATGGTTATGAGCTTTCTGTTTTTGCCATTTGTGATGGTGAAGATTATGTGGTACTTCCTGCTGCACAAGACCACAAACGACTGCACAACAATGACCAAGGACCAAATACAGGTGGAATGGGTGCTTATGCTCCAACACCTTTGGTGAATGATGAGATTTATAAGAAGTTAGATGAGCGTGTTATTGTTCCCACTCTAAAAGGTATGAAAGAGGAAGGTATGCCATTTAAAGGAGTACTTTTTATGGGTGTAATGGTGGTCGATGGTGAACCAATAATTTTGGAGTACAATGTACGTTTTGGAGACCCTGAATGTGAAGAACTTATGCCTCTTATTAAATCTTCTGTATTGGATTTGTTCTATAAAGGGGCAAACAATGATTTGAAAAATTTAAAGCTAGAGTTCCATGATAAGTTTGCAGTAGGTGTGGTTATGGCATCTAAAGATTACCCTTATAAGAGTTCTGCTCCTGCTGAGATTATTGTTGATGATATCGTACATGATGATATTTTTGCTGAACATGCACATATATCTTATGCTGGTGTTTCACGAGGAGAAGATGGTAAACTCTATGCAACAGGTGGTCGCGTACTGGTTTGTGTGGGTATGGGTGATACTATTAAACAAGCACAGCAACGTGCGTATATGTTGGTAGGTCAAGTTCATTTTGCAGGGAAGCATTGTAGAACAGATATTGCTTATCAAGCTCTATAGGACATAGATGCGTACGCTTTTCCTCTCTCTCCTGCTAACTACTGTTCTGTTTGGAAAAGAGACTATTGAAGTTTTTGCAGAAGATGTAAAGGCAACAGTTGATTATTTTAGTGCAACTGGTGATGTGATTATTCTTTATGATGGTGCAATGATAAAGTCAAATAGTGCTACCTATGATAAAAATAGTTCAACATTAACACTCAATGGTGAAGTAGAGATGTTAAGTGAGACTGAAAATAGAGTTTCTTCAAATGAATTGGTTATTGATACGTCCACTAAGGAAGTAGAGTTTAAGAAGCTTTTTTTAACGACAGAGGAGAACCTTTGGATAGATGCTTCAAAAGCAACAAAAGAAGATGAAAACTACAAAATATACAACAGTGAACTCTCTTCTTGTAATAAAACAAATCCTGACTGGACAATAGCGTTTGCAGAGGCTTATTATAGGAAAGATAAAGATTTTATTACTTTAAAAGATGTAGAGTTGAATTTTTTTAATAGAAAGATTCTATCTTTGCCTTTTTTAGCTTTTTCAACAGTAGATAAACGAACAACAGGACTTCTTTTTCCCCATTTTAAATTTTCAGATACAGATGGGTTTGTTTATGAACAACCCTTTTACTATGCTCCTAAAGATAATATTGATATAGAGTTTAATCCTCAAATTCGTACGAGTAGGGGGCTGGGAACCCATGTTACTACACGCTTTGTAGACTCCAATCACTCATCTGGAGAGTTTACAACAGGATACTTTAAAAACTTTGATTCTTATACTGAAAAGCAGGATTTACATACAGAACATTATGGTTTTGAATTTCTTTATAACTCTACGAATTTTTTAGATTTGGATGAGTATAGGAGTGGATTTTATGTTAATGCAACCTATTTAAATGATTTAGAGTATCTTAATACGCAAAAAGATACAGCTTCTTCTTTAATTAACTCTAACCTTATTGAATCACGGCTAAATGCTTTTGTTTATGATGATAATGACTATTTTGGACTTTATGCTAAGTACTATATTGATACAAGCAAAGAAGACAATATGGAGACCATTCAAGAGTTACCAACATTACATTATCATAGATTTATGGACAAGTTTCTTGTTGATAAACTTTTTTATACTATAGATGCACGAGTTCATAACTATACCAGAGTTAAAGGAAGTAGAGCAAATCAATTGGAACTTGATATGCCTATTACCTATTATGACTCTTTTTTTGATGATTATTTAAATTTTTCCCTATCTGAAAATTTATATTTGAGTCAGGTTAACTTTTCTAATCTTAAGAATGAAAGTGAAAATTATCGTTATTATCGCAATTTTCACACCTTGGAACTCTCTTCGGATTTAACCAAACAGTATGATTCTAATGTGCATACTTTACATCCTTCCATGATTTATACAAAACCAAGTTTTGAAAAGGAAAATCCTGTTGAGTATGCAGATTTAAGTCAGGAACAAAAGGAGCTGTTTGTAACCCAAACTAAAAAAGAGAATGTATCTTTTGGTTTAAGCCAGTACTACTATAACAATGATTTAGAGATGAAGTTTTATCATCGTTTGGCATGGATACATTATCCCAAAGAGAGACTAAATAGAAGGGATGTAAACAATGAATTTGGTTATGACAGAGAAAACTTAAGTCTTTATAGTAATATATTTTATTCATTAGATAAAAATAAAATTCACTCTCTTACAACTTCTTTGGGCTATAATCAGAGCAACTATGATATAATGTTAACACATTTTTATAATTATGATTTTGAGGTTGAGCAAGAGAAAACAAGTTTTATAAATACAGCGTTCACTCATAATTATAATAAGTATAATCAATGGTTTTTTAATTATGATTATGATTTAGAAAAATCATTTAATCATCAATGGTTTGTGGGGTGGTCACATAGACAAAAGTGTTGGAGTGCAAAGTTGAGTATAGGGCAAGAGCGTATTCCTAACCTTGATGACTCATTTGAAAACAACATGCTTTATTTTGAACTTAACTTAAATCCATTTGGTGGTATATCTCAAAATATAGAACAAAAATTTTCATCACAAGGTAAATAAAATATATGAAAACAGAAGCAAAAGTTGGTCTTTTTATTACATTGTCACTCTTTTTTCTTTTTGGCTTACTTTCTCAATTGAGCAGTTTTGATAATCTGTTTAAAAAAAGTTACCCTATCTCTGCAAAGATTAATGATGGCTCAGGTCTAAAAGATAAGGCAAAAGTAAAATTAAAGGGTGTTGACATTGGTTATGTTGAAAAAGTCACACTTTCAGATAATGATGTAGTTACAAAACTTATGATTGATGAGGGTGTTAAAATCCCTGCCGATTCTACTATTGTTATCTCACAAGACTCTCTTTTGGGGGGAAAGTTTTTAGATATTAAACCTGGTCACTCTACAGAAATTTTAAAACCCAATACCTTGTTGTCAAAAGAGGAGCAGGTCTCTTCCATTGCTGATGCA
Source organism: Campylobacteraceae bacterium (assembly GCA_027068975.1). GTDB lineage: Bacteria > Campylobacterota > Campylobacteria > Campylobacterales > Sulfurovaceae > UBA1140. The sequence goes on from JALXFN010000138.1 coordinate 33,504, forward strand.
TCAACCTCTGCAGATGATGCATTTCAAGAGATAAAATTTTTAGTGCATGATTTAAGAGATATTTTTAACAAGGGTGGTAAAAATGATATTCAAGATACCTTAGCAAATTTAAGAGAGTTCTCTAAATTATTGGCTTCTATTTCTAAAGAGGATAACCAAACCATTCATGAAATTTTAGCCAATGCAAACAAATCTTTAGCCAATGCAAATCGTACAATTGATAAATTTGCCACGATGAGTGATGAGATTACTAAAACATCAAAAGAGTTCTCTAAAGTTGGGCAAGGTATCAATAATGATTTACCTCAAATAATGGCTAGACTAGATGCCATTACAAAATATCTCGAAGGTGTAAGTGCTACCCTAGATGCAAAGCTACCAACAGCAATAAATAAGTTTGTAAAACTTGAAGACAATTTAAACAGTACAATAGATGGTAATAAAGATAAACTCTCTAGTGCTTTAACATCGGTTGACGGTTTCTTTTCTGAAAGTACAGAGACCATGCAAAAAGTTGACAAATATTTAGATGGAATGATTAAAAGTGAACTTCATGTGGAGATGAGGTCAGATGAAGTTTATGATGATGGTGGTTACTCAAAGTCACATCTAAATTTAACGCTTAAACCAGACCCAAGTCGATATTATATGCTTGGTGTAACATCTGGACCTAGTTTTGAAGCTGATAAAAACTTCGAGAGAGGATATGCAGGAAACAAAAAGCATGAGGGTGGTAAGTTTCTACTCTCTGCACAATATGGTAAACGTTTTGATGACTTGCTCTTTCGTGTAGGTCTTATAGAGGGGCAAGGTGGATTTGGTGTAGATTATTTTGCATTGAATGATACTTTGAAAGTTAGTGCCAATATGTTTGACTTTAATGCTGTTAATGATATTCGTGGAGACAACTTAAACTTAACCACAACAATACGTTATCAGTTTTTTAAACATATCAATGCTTATGTTAGTGCAAACAATATCTTAAATAGTGGAGCAAATAGTATGTCAGCTGGTTTGGGTGTTAGTTTTGTTGATAATGATTTAAAAAACCTTTTAGGAACTGCTGCTGCGAGTTCAAGTAAGTAATAAAAGATAGAGATGACAGAAGAAAAAAACAAGATACTTTTTAAGAATAGAAAAGATGCATCAGAGCAGTTAATAAAAGAGTTCTCTCTTAATGTTACAGCTTTAGACAATATTATTGTTTTAGCAACCAGTGAAGGTGGTGTCTATTTTGCAGAGCAAATTTCACAAAAAATTGGTTGTTCTATGGATATTATTTTAACAGAACCTATTTACTCTGATGTTAATAAACAATTAACCATTGCAATGGTGGGAGAGACAGAAGAGGTAATTATTCATAAAGCATTAACCTCTGCTTTTAATATCTCAAAAGATTATATTTATGGAGAAGCAGCTTCTAAATATAAAAAAAATATTTTAAGTCATATAGATAAATATCGTTATGGATTGGAGTTGCAAGATTTAAGTGATAAATATGTAATATTGACCGATGAGTGTGTTGAGACAGGATTAACAATGATGTCAGCTGTTAAAACAGCTATATCTTTGGGTGCTAAAAATATTTTTATAGCAGTTCCTATTTTGGATAATGTTGTTTATGAAAATTTACTTACCATTTGTGATAATATCTTCTGTCCACATAAAATAGATGATTATATCTCTATAGATTACTATTATGAGGAGTTAGAACCTTTTGGTTTTGAAGAGATAGATAAAATAATGAAAAACGTAATGAATACATATAAAAAAGGAAAAATAGATAATGAATGAACAAAATGTAGTAGTTAGTTGTAACAATTTGGAAGAGCGTTACCAATTTAACAAGGTAGCCAAACAAGCAAGTGGATCTGTGCTTTACTACCGTGGTGATGCTGTACTTTTAGCAGCTGTTGCAATAGACCCAGAACCTGTTGATGAAGATTTTTTGCCATTAACAGTTCAGTATGTAGAAAAAACGTATGCAGCTGCAAAAATCCCTGGGGGCTTTATGAAAAGAGAGACCAAACCAGGTGATTTTGAAACTTTGACATCAAGAATAGTAGACCGAAGTTTAAGACCACTTTTTCCAAAAGGTTTTCATAATCCTGTGGTTATCTCTATTACTGTTTTGAGTTCTGATTCAGCAGTAGACATGCAAGTAGCAGCAATGCACGCAGCATCTGCAGCTCTTTATACTTCTGATATCCCTGTCAATCAAGTTGTAGCAGCAGTTCGTCTTGGTAAAATAAATGATGAAGTCCTTATTAACCCTACACTTATAGAACAAGAGGAGTCTACCTTAGACCTTTTAGTTGTTGGTTCAGGTTCTGATGTACTCATGATAGAGATGTGTGTAAAAGCCTCTGAAGATGAGCATGTTCAATACACCAATGAACTAGAAGAAGATGAACTTTTAGAGATTATTGATATCGCTCAAACGGCTATTGAAACGGCATCAGAAGCATATGAGAATGATTTTAAAATAGCTAAAAAAGAAGAGATAGCTGTAGAGATAGCCGAAGATAAATCAGATGATACCCTCTATAAATTTATAGAAGAAAACTATGCTGAATCTGTTTCCAAAGCTGTTCAGTCTATGGCAAAATCAGAGAGAAGTCAAGCTTTAAAAGATGTTAGAAAAACTATTATAGAAGAATTAGAGGCTAAAGAAGAAGAGGTAGATAAAGAGTTGGTTTCTAAAATGTTAGAAGCGTATAAAAAGTCTGTGGTTCGTTCACTTATTTTAGATAAATCTATTAGAGCAGATGGAAGAGCTTTAAATGAAGTTCGTCCTATTGAGATTGATATTAACCTTTTACCGTCTGTTCATGGCTCTTGTCTCTTTACTCGTGGTCAAACACAAGCTTTGGTTACTGCAACACTTGGTGATATGAAATCAGCTCAATCTTATGACCTCATAGGTACAAAAGGTGCATTGTATGAGACATTTATGGTACATTATAATTTTCCTGCTTTTTCAGTAGGTGAAGCAAAACCAGCCAGAGCTCCAGGGCGTAGAGAGTTGGGGCATGGTAATCTTGGTAAAAGAGGTTTAGAGCCAACACTTGACCTTCATAGAGATGGAACAGTACGTTTGGTTTCTGAGATTTTAGAATCAAATGGTTCTTCATCTATGGCAACGGTTTGTGGAGGTTCATTGGCACTTAAAGCTGCAGAGGTAGAGACTTCTAAACTTGTTGCTGGTATCGCAATGGGGCTAGTAACAGATGGTACAAAAAACTGTGTTCTTACAGATATTATGGGATTAGAAGACCACGATGGTGATATGGACTTTAAAATCACAGGTACCCAAGATGGTGTAACAGCTATGCAGATGGATATTAAACTGGGTGGAATAGAAGCCGATGTTTTAAAAGAGGCACTCTATCAAGCAAAAGAGGGGAGACTTCATATTTTAAATATTATGGAAGAGTCTCTTAAAACCATGCCATCAAGTAAAGCTTTACCTTCTACTGTAGAGTTCTCTGTAGATGGTAGTCATGTTCCAGCTATTATCGGTAAGGGTGGGGGAACCATTCGTGAGATTATCGAAAAGTATGATGTAAGCATTGACATTGACCGTGATACAAACTCTGTTAAAATTACAGGTTCCTCAAAAGAAGATGTTAATGGAGCAAAAGAGTTTATAGACTCTATTACTTCTGCACCTGTTAAAAAACAGATGGTTTACGAGATTAATAAACAGTATGCTGGTAAAATTAAGAAGATAGTTGAGTTTGGTATGTTTATAGAGATGCCAGATGGGTATGATGCCTTGCTTCATATCTCTAAAGTTGCTAAAGAGCGTGTAAATAACCTTGATGAGCGTTACAATGTTGGAGATGCTATTGATATTATTGTTTTAGAGCAAAAAGGTAAGAAGGTGGAGCTTTGTACTCCTGCTTATTTATTATAATATTTTAAAATTATGAAGAGTGCCATATGTTGTGGACTAATACACAAACTTGACATTTTTCCTATAATGTCCTATACTATGTACAATATATGGA
>JALXFN010000139.1 GCA_027068975.1 Campylobacteraceae bacterium
AAAAGTTAAGACATCAAAAATGAGGTTTCGAGGATCTATCCCATGAATATTAACTGCCATATCATACATACGTTCAGCTTGAGCTACTTTGTCCTCTTTGGTCTTTGCCATTCCCACCTCATCAATTGTCAAACAAACCAACGCTGTTCCATACTTCTTAGCCAATTTACAGATGGCATGAAACTTCTCTTCCCCATCTTCAAGGTTTACCGAGTTGATAATCGGCTTTCCACCAATGCACTTTAACCCCTCTTCCATGGTATTGACACGTGTAGCATCAGGCATAAGAGGCAGAGGAATCTTTTGGTTATAAAGCTCCATAACAGCTCTCATATCTTTTGCCCCATCTCGCCCTGCAAACTCAACATTGACATCTAAACAGTGAGCCCCATCTCGCACTTGGGCTTGACCCACGGTTAATGTTCCCTCATAATCACCTGCTATAATAAGCTCTCTAAAGGCTTTTGAACCTGTTGAGTTTGAACGCTCTCCTATAAGCAGAGGTGCAGGTTCTTGGAAAAGTTCAGTTGTATTAAACAGAGAAGCAATACTAGGTTCTATTGACCCTGTAGGCTTTTTAGGCTTAAGTGTAGAGACGGCTTTTTGAAGAGCATGAATATGTTGAGGCGTTGTACCACAACAACCACCTAAAAAACTTACTCCATCAAATTCAGTAAACTCTAACTGCTTTTGAGTAAATTCATCTGGTCCCATAGGGTAGTAGGTGTACCCTCCTCTATTTTGTGGCAAACCTGCATTGGCATGAACCGAAATTGGAATATTACAAAGTTCTGAAAGTGTACGTAAATGTTTTTTAACTTGGTCTGGTCCAGTTCCACAGTTAAAACCCAAAGAGAGAATGTCAAACGGCTCTAAAATGGTTACAATAGTTGTAGCATCCGTTCCAATAAGCATTGACCCACTTAGCTCAATGGTCACAGAGACCATAATAGGAAGTTCTACACCTCGCTCAATGTTCGCATCTTGACAACCATGAAGCCCTGCTTTTATCTGCAATGGGTCTTGACAAGTCTCCAACATAAAGATGTCACATCCACCATCTATCAACCCTAAGGCTGTCTCTTTATACCCTGCATACATCTCATCATAATGAATATGTCCAAGACTAGGAAGTTTTGTCCCAGGGCCAATAGAGCCTAAAACAAATCGTGGCTTTTCAGGGGTACTGTACTGGTCACAAACATCTTTAACAATCTGGGCCCCTTTTTTAGAGAGTTCATAACATCGCTCACCCATTTGGTACTCATCAAGTACCCACGGCATAGCTCCAAAGGTATTGGTTTTAATGATATCTGCCCCTGCTTTGGCATAAGCGTTATGAACCTCTCGCATAAGCTCTGGTGCTGTAGCATTTAGAAGTTCATTACACCCCTCTTGCTCTACACCTTTCTCGTCTAACCATGCCTCTTTGGGGATTTCTAAGTTTTGGATTTGTGTACCTGTTGCACCGTCAATTACGAGTATGCGTTCTTCTAAAAGTTGTTTGATTTCTTGTGATGTGGTTGCCACGTTATTTGCCCTTAATGTATTAAGTATATGATTAGATGGTGCGATGGCAATCGCACCCTACGATAGATTATTTCATTAATGGCATTGTATCAAAAAGAGCTAAGGGTTAGACCAAACCTAGCTCTTTAAATATCTCTTTAAAAGCCTCACTCACTTCTACGAGTTCATCATAAATCAGACCAAACGCTCTATCTTCTGTAATCCACTCTTCTATATGTTTTACACTTTGTGTTTTTTCATCATCTGTCAAAACTGTTGACTGATTAATTGCATCTTTTAGTTTTTCATATTTTTGCATTTTCTATCCTTTTTATTTATTATAGTGCTTTTTTATTTGAAAGAGGCTAAGACGTTTATATTTTTGTAGGGGGAGTTTTGCTATAATGCCCCATGAAAAATTTACTTATTATACCTATTATTATATTTTTTACATCCTGTCAAGAGGTTGGGGACAACAAACCAATGGTCAACGACAGTGATGAGAAACAGCCCATTATCATAGTCAATAAAAACAGACAGCTAAACATTGCTGAGTTTTGGATAGATAAAATAGAACAGCCTGATGAAGTTGTAATGAATGAAAAAGAGATTAAACGTTTTAATGACAATGTGGCTTATAAACAGAAACGCCTAAACTATTTTCATGATACACCTGAAACATATAGTACCTCATTTGTTAAAGAGAAAATTCTTAAAAGTTTTAAAGGCATAAAACTCTCTACCTCTTATTTTGAAGATGGATATAAAATTCCAAAAAATTTTTATAAAGATATTAAAAAAGAGATGAATTTAGACTCTTTATATAAAAAAGAGATAGAGACACGTTATGCACTTACCGTTAACTACACAGACCAAAAAATCATACCAACAGAGCTTTCACTACTGAAAAAAAAATCTCAGATACACTTTGACCGTAATCAAAACTCTGCATTAGATATAGCAACACCTTTAGCCATTATTCATAGTAGTAAAGATGGCTTATGGCATTATGGTATAGGACCTACAAGCTCTGGTTGGGTTCGTGAAAAAGATATCGCTTTTGGAGATAGAGATGAGATTTTAAACTATATAGACTCTAAAAATTTTGTTGTTACAACTGCTACAAAGACTCCCTTAATGATTCAAGGGAAATACCACGACTACATGCGTATGGGTATACGTATACCTTTTTTAATGAGTGTAGATAACATGACAATGGTTATGATTCCAACCCGTAATAAAGAGGGTAAACTCATACTTGCTAATGCTACGCTAAAAACAGAAAATGTTCATAAAGGCTACTTGCCCTATACACAGCGAAATATATTGACACAGGCATTTAAATTTTTGCATCTTCCTTATGGTTGGGGTGGCATGTATGGAGAGCAGGATTGTTCTAAATTTTTACAAGAGGTTTATGCAACCACAGGTATACAAATACCGAGAAATTCAGGTGCACAAAGTGAGGTAGGAGAAGCTAAAGTAGAGCTAGAAGGATTGGCTAAAAAAGCAAAACATCATATATTAAAAAAAATTGGCTTTGCAGGAGTATCTATACTACATCTCAAAGGGCATATTGTTCTCTATTTGGGGGAATATAAAGATGAGCCATATATTATCCATACTGTTTGGGGGTCATCTTCTAAACATTTTGCTTTAGGTAGAACAGCAGTTACCTCACTAAACTTCAATAACTATTTAAATAAAATAGATAGAATCACCAATATTACTTTGGAGTAGCTTCGAGGAGAATAGAGGCATGAATATTATCAGCTGAGACATCTCTACTCTTCATGGAGTACTCTAAATTTTCACCCTCTATTGTGCTTCCATTAAAATCTAAAGTAAAAGGTGCTGTACTCTTGACCAATTTATCTTTTAAATTATAGTAAATATTTTCTGTTATAAAAAGTAGACCCTCTTTAGATTTTAAAGTTACATTCTTCTCCATATGGACTGAACCATCTTTATACCTAACCTCATCGGCTAATATGGCATTTCCATATTCATCATTAAGGTTAATGTTTTTTAAATCAAAATGAGTTTTGTATTTTATAGCCTCCTTAGCTACTATTTTTTTACCTAAAGCATCTTCTTTAAATTCAGAAAGAGAGAAGTTTTGAAAAAGAATCTCTTTATCTCCTTTGGACTTAATGGCTGATTGTGATGTTGGATTTATACCAATAATACTAAGAGATAAAACAACAAGTACTAAAATTAATAAGTATTCAATTCTTAAGACCATAGTGCTAAATAGTCTTCCTCTAAATCTTCTGAGCTAATCAGCTCTTCTATCATTTCACGAACAGCAGCATTACCACCTTTACGTGTTAAGATTACATCTGCATCTTTTTTAACATGAAATGAAGCATCTTTGGGAACATAGGAACGTTTTGATGCTTTTAGCATGGTTTTATCATTTAGGTCATCACCTATAGAAGCTACATTTTCCATGGTTAAGTTTAATGAACGCAGTATCTCGACAAGTACTTCTAGTTTATTATGAACACCTTGATAGTAGTGTTTAATACCTAATTCACTAGCACGACGTGCTACGATTTCAGACTCTCTACCTGTAATAATAGCTACCTGCTTACCGAGACGTATCCAAGAGGCAATGGCTAAACCATCTTTAACGCAAAAAGATTTTAACTCATCTCCACTTTGGGTATAGGTTATTTTACCATCGGTTAAAGTACCATCAACATCTAAGACAATGAGTTCTATTGCCATTACAAAACCCCTTTTGTACTCGGAATTCCTGCATTATCATTGATACTCACTCCACGACGCAGTGCAACTGCCAATGCTTTAAATGCTGCTTCTATTCTATGGTGCTTGTTTGTTCCTCTGTTACAGATAAGATGCACTGTCATCGAGGCATTAAAAGTAAAAGCTCTAAAAAACTCCTCTACAAGTTCCACATCAAAACTCCCTACTTTTCCATCCATAGGCATTTCAAATACTAAAAATGGGCGATTTGAAATATCCAAATCACAGGTTACTGCTGCTTCATCCATAACTACAGTGGCATTACCATAACGTTCAATATTTTTAATGGGATAGAGTGCTTTGTTTAATGCTTGTCCAAGTACTATGGCAACATCTTCCACCGAGTGGTGGTCATCTATGTGGGTGTCACCTTTACAGGTAACTTCTAAATCCATATGAGAGTGCTTACTTAAAGCCTCTAACATATGGTCAAGAAACCCTACTCCTGTATCTATTTTAGATTTTCCTGAACCATAAAGTTCAAGTTTTACAGAAATTTGAGTCTCTCTTGTCTCTCGTGAGAGTTCTATCATATTATATATCCTTATTGACTATCTTCTTACAAGGAATGCTCCATCTAAACCATATCTGTTCATAAACTCTTTGGCTTCTGTTTCATTTGAAAAACCTTCAATCTGAACACGATATATTGGCTCATTTTCCTTAACATTCTCTTTGATATTGACACTATATTTACTTGTGAGTAAACTATATCTTTTAGCATACACTTTTGCACCTGCATATTTTCTGAAAGCACCAACTTGTATAGAGTTTTTAGCCATTAAACTACTCTTTTCTTCTCGTACTAAATGCTTTTCTACTTCAGCATAAAGAGTTTTATTACTATTCTCATTATTACGCATATCTTCGTTGTATGAGGCATCTACTAAATAGCTATTTCTATTTTCTAGATTTTCATCACTTTCGTATGAATTTTTATACTCTTTTAATTCTACTTCATTTGAAGTATCTGAATCCTTTAAATTCTCTTCATAATCATAACCATCTACCTTAGTGGATGAAACAGTAGAAGCAACAGCTACTTTATCTATAGGTTCTTTAACAAATGAGGCATAACAATCAATACAATCTTCTTTTTTACTTTTCTTTAAACTTTTCCATTTAGAAACTTTTTTTTTCATTGGTGATAAAACTGACTTATTCATATTTGTATCTGTTGTTATGGTTAAACTTTTTGAAGTACAACCACTTGTGGTAATAGCAGCAATTGTTGTTGTTACTATTAATAATTTATTATTTATTTTATTTTTCATAATTTACCTTATTATATATTTTCTATTGCTTTGTCTCATATTTGCTGCATAACGGGCATTAAACATTCGAACTTTTGATTCTGGTATATTGATTTTATATCCACGAACATAAGGTGCATGTCCATTTTTAAGGTGTGCATTAATCTTTTCCAAATAGTATTTATTCATATTTAAGATAGAGGCTAAGTTTGATAAACTTTCACCAGAACGAACTTCTACTGGTACTATCTTATCATTAGGGAGCGTTAAAAGCATGTTGCCTAATCTATCATTATCAGTAAAAAGATAATTTTCACCAATCATTGCCATTAACAAAATCTTTTGAATATAATTTCTTGTCTCTTCTTTTATAAAATTATTTTGTGGGTTAATTAATCGACCCAAATCTTTACTCCCTGCTTTTAATATAGACTTATTAACACAACCATTACCACAGTTGTACGCCATGGCAGTGAGGTACCATTTATGTAAGTTATTATTCATTTTATAAAGATACTTTATCGCTGCATCTGTTGAACGTAGAGGGTCAAATCTTTCATCTAAATTTTTACTTATTCGTAAATTTTGCTCCCTCCCTGTAACTTCCACAAATTGCCATAGACCACCTGCTCCAGTACGTGATGTTGCTTTTGGTTTAAATGCTGATTCAACCATAGAAAGATAAATAAAAAGTGGCGAAATATCTCTTTCATACATCATTTTTCTTAGGGTAGGAACAATTAAGCCACCACGTTTTACAGCATTCATATAACGTTTTCTAAAATTATGTTGATTCTTTTGTACAAAATGCTGAAATTCTGGATTATCTATAAAACTCTCTTCAATATCAAACTCAGTTAAAATATAATTATAACTAGGGAAATCACTCCTTATATTAGAATATAAAAAGGTACTGATAAAAATAGACAATATTAAAATTTTATTAAATATCAAAATTAATCCTTATTATTTATGTTTTTGTAATTATATAACTTAAAACTTAAATAACAGTTTAAATTAAAATTTATTATTAATAAAATCTTAAATTTTATTTTATTTTACTAAATAACCTTTTAGAATTTTTAGTGGTTATGGATTCTAATTGTTCTTGCTCTATAACAGAGAGTTCTGCCATTTTGGAAGCTATATATTTAGTATAAGAGGGTTCATTACGTTTTCCCCTATAAGGATGTGGGGTTAAATATGGAGCATCTGTTTCTATAATAAGTTTATCATTGGGGATTTTAGGATAAACATTTATAAGTTTTTTAGCATTTTTAAAAGTTAAAACACCACCTATTCCGTAGTAAAAATTTTTTGATGCAAGTTTAAGAAGAGACTCATCTGCATTATAACAATGTAATACACCACCTTCAGAACCCGCATATTTTTCTAAAAGTTCCAAACAGTCAGCCGATGATTCACGTACATGAACAATAAGTGGTAGTTTTAGCTCTTTTGCCCAAAGAATTTGGTCAACAAAAACCTCTTGTTGCAGTTTCTTTTCTATTTCACTCTCTTCTTGGGACTCTGGAAGACGAAAATAGTCTAAACCACATTCACCTATGGCAACACATTTGGGGTGTTGTACAAACTCTTCTAAAAAATCTTTCTGATAGTTTCGAGCATCATAGGGGTGAACACCAACAGCAAAGTATATTTCATCATACTTTTCACTGAGTTCAATGGCTCGTGTAAGTGTTTTTGGGTCAGCTCCAGGAATAATAAAACATTCAACTCCAATAGCTTTAGCACGTTCTACTACTTCTGAAACATCTTCTCTATATCGTTCATCATCTAAGTGACAATGGGTATCTATTATCATTATATATGCCTTGAATTATATTTAAAAACATAATTCTAGCACAATTTTAATGTATTGATTTTAGTTCAGCCAATACTCTTTTTTCAAAAGTCATATTTTTACTATTAACTTCTAAACTCTTATCTGATTCTTTTTCTGCTTCGATAGCTAATTCTTCTACATACTTACTACCATCTTCTACTAAAGAGTCATCCACAATTTTTTTCATCTCATCTGCTATACTTGAGTTATCTTTCTCCACAATCACTTTATCGACTTCAATATCATATAACTTAACCATTAAATCTGTATCTGATGCATTAGTATGACTAACACCCATAATAGTAGTTAGATGATGACTGTTTGTATTATAGTAACGATATGAATAATAACTCCCTATCATCAGTAAAATAAAAAGAGAGAGGTTTACAACCCATACTCTTACTGATTTTTCACTACCATCATACACATTAATACGTGCATCTTTTATTGCATCTATATACTCATCATTCCTATTAAACATTCCAAACCTTATATTTTTCTTTCTAAAATATATTAACGTTAAATTTGGTATTAAATATGAAATTTACTATAAATAGGTAAAATTAATAGCTTTTTCACTATTTATTTATTCTTTTTTACTATAATTCTGCTCCAAATTAATAAAAGGATATACTTGTCAATATTTAAAGCTCTACTTACCTTACTGTCTCTATTACTTACAAGCCTTATTGGGTACATTTTATTTAAAAATAATCTATACCAAGAAGAGAAACCATCTAATGTAATACATATTGAACAGATGACTCTTCCTGCCGCAACTAAGAGTGAAGATGAAAGAACTATACTCTCTAATTTAAAGCAGTATATGGATAATAATAAACAATATAAGAAGTCTGTCAAAACAAATGAAGATAAAATATTAAAAGAGTTAAAAAAATATGCTTCTACGAATATATCTCAAGATGAGATTGTTAAAAGTATACAACATGAAACTTCTCTAATCAAAAATGATATTAAAGTTTTAAGTGCTAAGATTGATAAAAAAATTGAGAATGAAGTCAAAATATTAAAAAAAGATATCAATAAAAACACCAATAAAATTAATAAAAAAATAGCATTAACTAATCAAAGAATGATTAGTAAAATCAATAAAAAAATCGTGGCAGTAAACAAAAATACTTTAGAGAAAATTAAAAAATCTATAAGTAAAAGAAATGAAAATTATATTATATCAGATGCCTACGAACTAAAAAATAGTGACAAAATTTTAGGCTATCGTAAAATAGAGACCATTGCTGCTTCACCTATCTATAAAATAGATGAGGAAGAACCAATACAAGCCCCTATTGATATCTCAACTGAAACTATAGATGAAAACTTAGAAGAGTTAAACGTTGTGCAAACATTAGGTGTTGTAAAAGTTTCCAAGCCATATGTGTCAACTGATGACGTGATGTAGATATTACTTCTCATAAACAGTTAGCCCTAAACTCTTCCAACTATTAAAGCCTCCTCTATAATAAAAGATTTTATTAGAAGGGTAAGAGAGCTTTAAAAGACTTTTTATCGCTTCAAATGCTTTATTATCAGTTGGACCATCATCAAAAAGCAATAAATCATGAACATCTTCACAAACCCATTTACCATCAATATATTTAATCCCTAATACTGTAAGTACCTCTTTAAAATATGCACTATCTTCTTTTAGCATATGAGAAGGAAGATTAAGTGCAGCAGGAATAGTTCCTTTATTATAATCCTTATTCTCTCTCATATCAAGCAATAAACTATCTGCATTTTTATTTAAATTTTTAATAAAATCTAATGTCTCTAATTCACCAACAGTTTTTACACCATCAATATTCATAGGAACAATACAGTATGGAGGACAACTTTTTGTATCATCGATTACTTTGCGTATAATGGTAATTTTTTGATTTTTATGAGTTATCTTTATTGTTCGTAAATCTCTACTAATATTGGTTTGAAAACTTTTTTTTAAACTTCCCTCTTCTTCATGTATTTTAAAAACTTCTTTATGACTCACAGCCTTTATTGTATTTACCAATTTCTCTTCTATTGTAGAAATATCCTTTTTTTCTTCTTTAAAAATACTTTTTAACTCACATCCTTTACTCTCCTTACTCATTGATGAACTACAGCCCTCAATCAAAGTCCCTTTCCCATAAAGTGATGTTGAAATTAAAAATATTAATACAACAGTTCTGTCTAAATCATATGATTTCATTTTATTTTTACCTATTTATCTAATGATGCTTTAAAGAGTTCAGACAAAGAGTAAGACTTTTTACCCAATTCAAATGCCAAAACATCCCCTTTCGTAGAAAGAACAATAGTCAAAGGTATAATGCCACTCCATCCATACTGCTCTTGTAGGTACCTATAAAATTTATCTTGGTCTTGACCTAAAATAATAGGATAATTAATACCATACTCTTTAATTTTAGCCAAAGAAACATCTCGTGAATGTTCTTGTCCTTCAATAGCAAGTACAGCAAACTTATCAGACAATGATTTTTTTAATGCTATAAGTTCAGGAACCTCTTTCATACAAAATTGACAATCCCATCCAAATACCTTTAAAAAAACAATTTTATTCTCCATACCTTCAATCATGATTTTCTTTTTCTCTGTTTTTAAATTAAAAATCGTTCCATCAATTGCTTTTAATGAAAATTTTTTTTCAGAGGAGTTGGAAGAGAGAGGAAATATCGATTTACCTTGGTCAATGATTTTAATAGAAACGAATATTATAGAAAGGATAAGGACTATTCCTAATATTATAAGTATTATATTGTTTTTTTTCATCATACTCCTTTTTAGCACATTATGATAGCAAAAAATATATTTGCTTTTCTTTATCAAGAGTAGAATAAAATTTTTTAAATAAAAAAAGTGTAATTTTCACGCTTTTTACCAACTCTTGGGTTATTATTCTATTTTAATTTAGGAGAATTAACATGAACTATGAACAAATTAGTAATGAATATTACAATTCATACAAAGCAGAACTAAGGGTGTTAGAGAATGAATCTTTACTTCACTCTTTAAACA
>JALXFN010000140.1 GCA_027068975.1 Campylobacteraceae bacterium
AGGGAGGTGGCTGAGGCTATTTTGGAGTAGGTTTTACGATAAACTAGCAATCTAAGAGTAGTCTCAAACTCTAAAAAACTCTATAATACCAATAGAAAACCACCAAGAGGGCAAGATGAAAAAAAGTACAAAAGAAGAGTACCTCCAAGCTGTTTACCGTACGGTTTACTATATTGAACAACACTATAACGAAGAGCTAACACTTGAAATACTAGCCAAGGTTTCAGGCTTTTCTAAGTACCATTTTCACCGTATATTTTTTAATATTATTAGAGAGAGTTTAAGCACATTATGGGTAAGGAGGGTCGAATGTTTGGGCTTGGGCATGATGACCCAAAGAGTATTCCTGCCGATGAGCTACGCTATGATGCGTGTATTAGCTACGATGACAAATCTGTAAAAGCTGAGGGTGAAGTGGTAGCCAAGAGCATAGATGGAGGAAAATATCTCTACCATCTACACAAAGGCTCTTATGATGGACTCAAAGAAAAGTATGCCCAGATGATGAGTTACTTAATAGAAAATGAGATAGCTGTAGCAGACAAACCAACATTTGAAGACTGGGATTTTTATTCCTGTTGAGTAAAAATTTTATTAATATCTTTTTTTTGAAAATCATAAATAGGCTTATTTGTACTGGATGCTATGATTTTAGCTTCATTATATATTGCCTCTTTATCGTGTTCCCTAGCATAAAGATTTACCACATCACCATTTGTTAACACCATGTCTAATTCATACAATGAAGTCCAATCATCTTCACTTCTACTTTGCACTCTTTTGTACGTTAAGGTATAGGCATAAATTTTATCAAAAGGGACAGTAGTGTCTTCTAAAAATGATTTGTATAGTTTAGCACGAAAATCAAATATACCCACTTCCTTTTTAGCCAATATATTGGTGACTGTAATGTATAAAAATGCTAAACCAAAGAGACCAATAACACTTATAATAATTTTTTCATCACTCGTGACATCATCCATTGTTAAAACGCTAAAGCCTCTACTAAAAGCCCATAGTAGAGCTGTAGTGACAAGAGTAGGTATAAGTATATTCCAGAGTTTAAATCTTTCAATGCTGATTTTATTACTCTCTGTATAAACAATTGGGTCAATAAAATACTCTTCAGTATCGCCTATGGAGTAATAATCTTTATCTACTTTATCTAATAGTTCAGAAAAATATTTATCTTCACTCTTATTGTATGTATGTATTTTTGGTTTTCTTGAAGAGACTAAAGAGGGTACATAGAGTTTTTTATTTTTGTTAATGTAGCTAACAATCAATACAAACAACATAAGTAAACCAAAATAAAAGTGCAATGGTGTCTCTTGCTCTTTTTCGTATGCTTCAATAGTTGTAAAAACTCTATAAATATTTGTATCTTCATTTGAATAGTATTCTCTACTTAGATGATTGTAGTAGATTTTAACAGTTTCATCTTTTGCTTTACCCAACAGCTCAGGATTTTTACGTTCAGATTTACTTTGGTGTCCATAACAATCAACAAATTTTACATAAGGTTCATCAATGAAATAATCAACTTTCCCTTCTGTGATGTAAGGAGTTTGATAGCAGGTACTATTCTCTGTCCGTATAATTCGTTCACCACCAAATAAGAAAATTAATATTAAAATTGTTTGCAATAGATAGTTTATTTTTTTGTTTAAAAAGGCATCTAAACTTCCAAAAACACCATTTAATTTTAAGAAAGTGAAGAACAATAGAACGTAAACCACCGAATTTTCAAAAAAATCTCTAATAGTATGTTTTACATTACCTATTTCGGTAATATTCTCATTTTTTACGCTTTCTTTTTCTGTTGTTTCTATTGTCGTTTCTATTTCTCTCTGAGGTGAGGGTTTAGCAGTGGGTTCCTTAGAGAATAAAACATCATCCTTATTGAAAAATACACGATATTCATATTTACTTTTTTCATTATTTTTTTCAATGTAGTAGACGGTTACTCTATTATTATGTGCATTAGGAACATTTTTAAAACTCTGTTTAGAGAGACCTGTAGAGCCATCTAGTTTATTAAAGACAATAGATTTTGTGCCATCAGCTCCATTCTCACCCATATTTGGTAAAACTGATGCTTCGACTTTTACCAAGAAAATATCTGTTCCATTAACACTTTTTGAAGATATAACTGTTCCCTTATTAAGAGCAAATAAGGAGAGTGTGAAAAGATGAAAGAGTATTAAAATTTTTATTATGTTTTTAATTATTTCTTGAAAATTAACTTCTTTGTTTTTCAATGATATTGTATGCAATATTTACCTTTATAATTATAAAAAATTATTTTATTATAACATTTAAACTTAAATTATATATATACTTTTAAAATATAAGATTATTATTTGTTTATCTAATTCTTTCTATTATCTTCCCCAGACCTTGATAAATCAGTTTCAATCATTAGGGAAAAGGTAAGCACCAAAGGAGTATAAGATAAAGAAGATTTAAGCTTTTATACTTGTATACTAGTACAAAAAATGATATAATCATACTAGTACAAAAGGATAAAAATGAAAGAGACCTTTAAAAAACTCATTATTAACTTTCAAGAACGCAAGTTTGGGCGTATTGTGCCACGTGAATATGATGTACCATTAGATACAAAAAAAATAGTCTCACTTATTGGAGTGCGTCGTAGTGGTAAGACCTATGTTCTCTTCTCTTTGATTGAACAGTTACGCCAAAGCAGTGATGGTAAAAATATTGTCTATATTAACTTTGAAGATGATAGGCTCTATCCTATTGGGTTAAAAGATTTAGATGGGCTTTTAGAGGGGTATTATGAACTCTACCCACAAAAACGAGACGAGAAAGTCTATCTCTTTTTAGATGAAGTACAAAACATTGAGGGGTGGGAGAGGTACATTAGACGTATTTATGATACTGAGAATGTGCAGATTTTTATTACAGGTTCATCTTCTAAACTGCTCTCTAGTGAGATAGCTACCTCTCTTCGTGGACGAACCATTACTTATGAGATTTTTCCTTTCTCTTTTAGAGAGTATCTAAGATATAAAAAGATAGAGATTAACCTCTACTCCTCTAAGAGTGTTAGCTACATTCAAAATGCTTTCAATAGTTACTTGGTAGATGGTGGATTTGCAGAGACTTTTGATGAGCGACCCGATGTTCAGAAGCGTATTTTAAAAGATTATCTTGATTTGATTGTCTATAAAGATGTAGTAGAGCGTTACACCATACGCAATCAAAGCCTACTAAAGCACCTCATTAAATATATGTTTGTCAATATGGGAACACTAGTGAGTATAAATAAACTCTACAATGAGTACAAATCACAAGGATATAAAATAGGTAAAGACACACTAATGGATTACATTTCATATCTGCAAGAGGCATATACTGTTTTTACCACGCCTATCTACAGAAACTCTGTACGAGAGGAGCAACGAAACCCTAAAAAGCTCTATGCGATTGATAATGGTTTTAAAAAGCTTTTCTCCATTTCTCTATCTGATGACTACTCTAAACTCTATGAAAATATGGCATTTTTGCACC
Organism: Campylobacteraceae bacterium; assembly: GCA_027068975.1. Classification (GTDB taxonomy): domain Bacteria; phylum Campylobacterota; class Campylobacteria; order Campylobacterales; family Sulfurovaceae; genus UBA1140. Next base: position 3,538 of record JALXFN010000140.1, read on the forward strand.
TGCGT
>JALXFN010000141.1 GCA_027068975.1 Campylobacteraceae bacterium
AAAAACATAAAGTAATTATCTAAAATAGAGTTGTTAAAAAATATTAATAATCATCTATAGCGTATTCTCTTTTCTATAAATATTATATTTCCTCCATGCAAAGTAGAGATTCATCAACAAAACACCAACAGCAAGATAGATAGAATAAGGTGGGTAATCACCACCATTCAAATAAAAATATATACCCAAAAGTGAAACACCTATACCCAAAATTAGCATCGTCCATGACATCCCCTTTATTCGTCTGTTCATAATCTCTTCTCTTGGTTTTTTACTTCTTGTAAACTCTCTATCGGAGCCAAGAACGATTAAAGGCTTTTTATATAGTCTCCAGCCTTGTGGGACAATAAAGAGTAGTGGGAAAAGCATCAAATAGCTTCCTATCCATGAGTCCTTCCAAATTTTAGAGTGAAGAAAATTAAGCTTATAGTAAAATATATCTACTATGCCAATGGTACTACCAAGTACAATGAGCAAAATAAACCACCAAAACATAAAATGCCCTCTACTGTTTACAAAGGTTTCAAACTCTTCAACAAGTGAACCATACTGCTCTTTGCTACAAAAGACTCCCTCACCATAATCTTCATGACTAAAGAGGTAACCCTCTTTAGTTGTATGAGGAGTAAACCGTGCTTTATATTTGGCTTTTAGGTTATCTGTGGCAATATGACTTATCTCAAATCCTAGCATTTAGTTACCCCACTTTCAAGATTATTAAATTTTTAATACCTATCATGATTCTTAGAAGGATTTACAAAATGACCACCTTCTCCTAACCACTCTCGATTTAAGCCTGTTTTTTCATTGAACCTTTCTTGTTCAAGAACATTTGCATAATCTATTACCCACTGCTGTCCACCATCACTATAATAAGTGTATTGACCAGAAGTTCCTAGCTCTTTATGTAAAGATGAAAAATGTTGAACAAAATCTGAAACTATTAGGCTTGTTTTTCCTATTTTCCATCGCTTAGATATATTGTTTACTTTGAAGTTAATCCACTCTCCGTCATTTAAATCGGTTTCTATTGTTATATCTGAGAAATGTATTTCTCCATTAGTAATTGCACCCATTCTTTCCATAAACCATTTGTATTGTAAGCTAGTATCAAAAAACTCTAAATCAAAATAAATACACTTGTCTGAATAGTTATAGTTTTTTATAGCTGGACTTCCCCATCCAAATAGATAGTATAGTATCAAAAAAGGGTTCTCTTCAATGTACTTTTCAGTCTCTTCTTCCCATGTCATTTCATATACATCATCAAGAATTAGCTCTTTGCTTACTCCATCTACAAACTCATAATCTAAAGTCTTAAAAATTTCTATCTGCTTTTCAAATTTCATTATTAACAACTCTCACTCCATTAATCATCATTCTACCAAACAAAAAAATTGATACTAGTATCTGCAATGGTGCAGTAAGTATATCGAATATAATAGCTAAAGGTTTACTCCATTGGAGTGCTTTGTTAGGGGAATAATATCTAGTCACCCCTGAAAAAACCAAATTCCAAAGAAACCTAAACCACCCTAAAAAGCACCAAACCCAAATCAGAATATCTCTTCCTCTGATTTGCTTTGAGATGTAATAAAAAGCAGTAAACAAGTAGCAATTTCAGCATAAAAAAGAGCATTAAGAAGTCATTCATCCACTTCTTAAGATTCCAAGCAGAGGCTGCTAAGAGTAGATTGATTTCATCTCCAATAAAACCTTTAAGATAATTCCTTGATAATCTATAATCTGATTTAAGATGTCCTATAATAGGTTCAATGGCTGCTCTTCGTCTAAACTTCTTTCTTTTGATTTCTATCTGATATTTTGTATCTCTTTTTCGTTTGCTATCAGGAATGCAGATAGTTGTTTTTTGAACCTCTTTTTTCCCTCTATATCCTCTATCGCAGATAGCTTCTTTTATGGGTTTTGTTCTATTTTTATTGGCTGAGGTTAATGCTAATTCAAGTGTTTTTGAATCATGCTCATTTTTACTATGGGCTGATACTCCAACAATGATATTACTCTTCATTGTAGAGACAATAGAGGCTTTAGTTCTATACTCATATTTCTTATGGTCTTTACCTTTAGTCATAGCATAGATATGCTCTTCATGTAGTGAGTAAACTTTATTTTTATCTTTAAGTTGTTGTCTAATTTTAGCTTGTATATTATTATTTTCAGGATGTTTTTTCTTTAAATGACTTTCAAAACTATATAATTCCTGTAGAGAAAAAACTGGATTGTTTAATAATTCTATACATCGAACTATATCTAATAACCAACCCTTGGCTTTTAAGTCAGAAAAGTCCTTTAGAAAAGTAGTCTTTCCCCATTCTTCAAGAATCTTATCTTTACTTTGAATACCATTGTTTTTATATAAAATATTTTACCACTTTCAGGAATATTATGAAGTAATATATTACATCCAACCCAACCAGCTCGTTTTGCAGAAGAAGACAAAGGTTTTCTTTTTTCAATGATTTCGGGAATAAAAAAATGTTTGGGTATCACAACAAAGTTTTTTATATTATAAGTATCTTTGTCATAATTTAAAAAGAAAAAATTTGGATTTGAATTACTTTGAAGACGTTGTATCATTGTGCTATATGCACCATCTACAATTTTTTTGCCCATTGAGTCTTTTTTACTTTTTAGTTCATAATCTTCATTACATTCTAAACAATAAAAATCTGCTACAGGTTTATTATTTTCATAATTATCAAGAGATTTACCACAAGAAGGGCAAAATATATTTTTACCCACCCATAACTCAGTTAAAACTCTAATTTTTTGAGAATTACTCTTATACCCATCAGCTAATGGTGAGTATAAATTTAAATGCATTTTACTTCTCAATCCTCATCATAGCAATCTCACCATGAACACAATCAAGCTTTTTAAGCTCTAACATTGCAGCTTGAATTTTCTCTTCTTGACACTCATGCGTTGTAAATAGAAGTTTTACCACATCTTCATTTTTATGTGGCTTTTGTAACATTGACTCAATAGAGATGTCAAATCTCTCTAACACATTAGTTATTTTTGCTAAAACACCTGACTTGTCATCGACACTCATTCTAAGGTAATAGTGGGTTACAATTTCTGATTCGAACAGAAGCTCCATGCCACTCTCTAAGCCTTTTTTGTAGCCTAGCATTGGACCATGGTTTCCACGGACGATGTCTACTATGTCTGCAATAACAGCAGAAGCTGTGGCATCACCACCTGCACCTGCACCGTAGTACATGGTCTCTCCAACACAGTCACCTACAACTGAGACGGCGTTCATTACACCATCTACTTTTGCTATCATGCTACTTGAAGGAATCATAGTTGGGTGAACTCTAAGTTCTACACCATTTTCTACTTTTTTAGCAATACCTAAAAGCTTAATCTCATAATCAAACTCTTTAGCGAAGGCTACATCCGTTTGGGTGATGTTTTGAATACCCTCTATGAGAATATCTTCAGGTTTTGCATCTATCCCATAAGCGATACTTGCTAAGATAAGAAGTTTATGAGAGGCATCAAAGCCACCCACATCAAAGGTTGGGTCAGCTTCTGCATAACCCAACTCTTGAGCCTCTTTTAAAATCTCATCATATAATGCACCCTCATTTATCATCTTGGTCAACATGTAGTTGGTTGTACCGTTCATGATACCTTGAATAGACTCAATATGATTAGCAGCTAAACCACTACGCAATGCTCCAATTATTGGAATCCCCCCTGCCGTACTTGCTTCATACATGAGTGGAATATCACCTGCTATCTCTTGGAGTTCATAACGATGATACGCCAAAAGTGCTTTGTTGGCTGTTACCACTGCTTTACCATTTTCTAAAGCTTTTTTTACCAGTTCATAAGGCTCTTCAACTCCACCCATAAGTTCTACAACTATGTCTATTTCAGGGTCATTAATCACATCCATTGGGTTATCTGAAAGGGTAATATTTACCCCTCTATCTTTACCCATGTTTTTAACCACACCATGTTTAACAACCATCTTTTTACCAGCTCTTGCTTCTAAAATGTCTGCATTATTCTCTAAAATATTCGCAACACTTGCCCCAACTGTTCCTACTCCAAGTATTCCTATTTTTACCATTTATGATTCCTTCTTATTTTCAGCATCTACTTTTTTAAGAAACTTCTTTATGTTTCGTGCAGCTTGACGAATTCTGTTTTCATTTTCAATAAGTGCAATACGTACATACTCGTCACCATACTTACCAAAACCAATCCCTGGGCTTACTGCAACACCAGCTTCAAGCAGTAATCTTTTTGAGAATTCTAAACTTCCCATAGCTCTACAAGATTCAGGAATTTTACCCCAAATAAACATAGAAGAGTTTGGTTTTCCCATCTTCCAACCTGCATTGGCAAATGATTTCAGCATCACATCTCTACGTTTTAAATAACGAGGGATAATCTGCTCATCTGGAACATAATGATGGTCATCAAGAGCGACTGTTGCTGCTACTTGAATAGGTGTAAACATACCATAATCTAACCATGATTTAATACTCTGTAATGCACCAATAAGCTTTTTATTTCCACAAACAAAACCAACACGCCAACCAGCCATATTGTAAGACTTTGACATAGTATACGCTTCTACAGCTACATCTTTAGCACCCTCTACTTCTAGTATAGACGGAGTTTTATAACCCTCAAAAGTAATATCTGCATAAGCGATATCTGAAATAATATAGAAGCGTTTCTCTTTTGCAAGAGCCACTACCTTTTCATAAAACTCTGGTGTAACCGTAGCTGTTGTTGGGTTATGAGGGAAATTTAATACTAAAAATTTTGCTTTTGGTAGTGAATTGTCTAAGGCAGCATTTAAATCTGTAAAAAACTGCTCTTCATCTACTTCAAAGTTCTCTTCATCAAATTTAAGCTCCATCTTCTCTACATTTGCACCAGCTAAAATGAATGCTTGTGAATGAATAGGGTAAGTAGGATCAGGGACAATAGCAACGTCCCCTGGATTAGAGATAGCTTGAACTAAGTGAACGTAACCCTCTTTACTTCCCATAGTTGCTACTACTTCTGTGTCTGGGTTAAGTTCTACATTGTACTTTCTTTTATACCAGTTACTCATAGCAAGTCTAAGTTTATAAATTCCCTTACTAGCAGAGTACCCATGTGTTTTATCTCGCTGTGCAGTTTCACAAAGTTTATCTATTATCGGTTGAGGTGTTCTGGCATCAGGATTACCCATAGAAAAATCTATTATATCTTTACCAGCTCTTCTCTCAGCCATTTTCAAATCATTTATTTCAGCAAAAATATACTTGGGTAATCTATTTATCTTTTCAAATTGAATCTCATCAAACATTAACTATTCCTCTTTTTTATTCTATTTCGGTTATATCCAACCATGTCCACCATTTAGCGTTCTAAACTCTTGTTGACTAATCTCTTTTATCTCTTTAGAGTCTATATAAAAGTAGTGTTTATTCCTATCACTTACCTCAAGTGTTTTTGCTTCTGAAGCAATATCTAAAAACCCATGTCCAGTAACCAATATCCAGCGACCATCGTTAATATCAAATGGTGTTGAAACTTGCTTCATAAACTCTTTTTTCTTCTTTGTATCAACATTAATAAAACCAAACCATAACATACCTCTTGTAGGATTAATTGTAATGGTTGATATTGCAGGTACAGTTTTATCTTCAGTAGAGACTACATTCTCTTCTGTTTTTGTTAGTAAAGGTTGGGACTCTTGCATTTTTGTAAGCTCTGTAGCTACTGATGACTGCATAGTTTCAGGTTTCTTAACGGTTTCTTCAGTTTTGTTCTCTTCTTCTACCACTTTAACTACTTCGGCTTCCAAATCAACTTTTGGTTCAACTGGAGCCACTATAGAGACAGGCTCTTGAGTATCTTTTGTAATCGAAATTTTTTTTGCCTCTTCTTCTGTTATGTTGTTTTCTAAGGCTTTGTCATCACTATAAATATCTTTTTTACTTGTAATATTTTGTAATAAACCATCTAACTTCCCTTGAGTATAAAGATACCAACCTCCAACAAGAATTCCTAAAACAACAAACCACTTAAAAAAAGAGAATCCTCCATTATCAGTAGATGGAGTTCTAGATACAACTATAACGTTATCATAATCAGGTTGATTATTTTCAAAAAAGAGCTTAATATGTTCTCTGAGTTCAGAAACCTCTAACTCTTTGTACTCTCGTTCTAAAATCAACAAAAATCCTAAAGCCTTAACTCGACTTAGCTTCTCAAAGTTTTCATTTAGCAAATAATTTAAATTATCTTGTGAAATAGTTGTCTTTATCGCAACCTTTTCTATACCCTCTTGCTCTATAAGTTCATTAAGTTGCATTTCCCATCCTATGTATTAAAATTGCTGCTGCTGCACTCACATTTAGTGAGTCAAACTCATGTTTCATCTCTATAGAGACAAATTCATCTATTTTAGACTTAGCCCGTTTGGAAAGCCCCTCTCCTTCTGAACCAAGAACCAATACTCTTTTATCTGCAAATTGACAAGAGTTTATATCTGCACCATCCATCACTGCACCATACGTTTTAAAACCTACTTGTTTTAACTCATTTAACACATCCCCTATATTTGGAATAATCACAAAAGGCATGTTAAGTAAAGCACCAGAACTTGTACGAACCATCGAAGAGAAGTTGAGTGTTTTAACACCTGTGGCAATAATCCCATCAGCACCCAAGGCGTAAGCTGAACGTACTATAGCTCCAATATTTCCAGCATCGGTTAAAGTATCTAAAACAACCACAAAACGCTCTTTTTTTAAAGTAGCTAAAGTGCTTTGTTTAAACTCTTCCATCTCCAGTAAAATACCTTGATGGTTTCCACTCTTACTCATCTGCTGAGCCCACTTCTCTTCCAAGAATTTAATCCGTGGCTTATAGGCTTCAAAAATTTTCTGAGGTAAAATTCCCCTTTTAGCGATATAAACTGTTTTAATAGCTGCTTCATGCTCTTCTAAAGCATGGAGACAGACTTGTTTTCCATATATAATCATAAAAAGATTTTATCAAAATTTTGCTGTGTTTTATATATTAAAAATAGGTAGCTAAACAGTAGTATAACAACTATTAATAGATAAGTTCTTGATACCAATCTTTAACGTTTTTATCTGTTATTTTTGCTAAAAGTTTTGCTTTAATTTTGGGCTGCATATCAAAGGCTAAAATATCTTCTACATAGAGTGCTTTTACTTTCTCTTTTTTAGCTTCTATCACAACCACCCATTCACCTTTGGTATTAATAGTCTCAAACGCTTCTAAAAGTTTTTTAGCCGACCCTCTATAGTAATTTTGAAACTTTTTAGAGAGTTCTTTAGCAAAGAAGAGTTCCCTATTTTCATCTAATTTAGCAATTTCACCAATAAGTTTTTCTATTCTATGTGGGGCTTCATAGAGAACCATATTGGTAGAGCTATTCATCACCTCTATCAGTTCAGAAGAACGCTCTGAACCTTTTTGAGGAAGAAAACCATAAAAGAGAAACTTCCCATCTTTAAAACCTGAAGCTGCATAAGCTGTAATAACAGCTGAAGCTCCAGGAAGTACGTCATACTCTAAGCCATTTTCTTGACAATACGCTACTAAAATCTGCCCAGGGTCAGAGATAACAGGCATACCTGCATCGCTAACGTAAACTACTTGCTCATCTTTTAAACGTTCAGCCACTTCACTAAGTCGTTCTGCTCCATTATGTTCATGAAAAGATAAAAATTCAACCTCAGGGTAGGTAAAATCGAAACGCTCTTCTAAAATGCGTAACAGTCTTTTGGTTTCACGGGTATCTTCACATAAAAACAGTGTCGCTTTTTCAAACTCTTTTAAAGCTCGTATAGTAATGTCTTGGGGGTTTCCAATAGGAGTGGGGATAAATGTAAGCATTATAATACTTTCAGGAGCATGGACTTTAGTCCATGAAAGAAAGGGACTAAAGTCCCTTCTCCTTAAAGGTTGTATTTTTTCTTAAATTTATCAATTCTACCAGCAGTATCCACATTTCTTTCAGAACCTGTAAAGAAGGGGTGACACTCATTACAGATATCTATAGTCATAGACTCTTTGTTTGTTTTAATTTCAAACTTGTTTCCACAAGCACACTCTACTGCACAAACTTGATAGTCTGGGTGTATATCTTTTCTCATCTTCGGACCTTTAATTAATTTATATTAGGCAACTAACCTACCTTAGCACGTTGGCTCTTCCTCTTTTGGAGGGATTTACTGCAACAATCTTGGTTGAGACAATAAATTTCGGGGTGAATTATATCGAAATTAGTTTAATTAAAGATGATTTTAAAATATAGAAAAGCTTAAGCCTATTTACACTTCTCACAATAGACCATCTCCCACCCCCAAAAGACAATAACAACCTTTTGGAGTTTTAGACCTTTGCTTATAAACTCTGTCACAAGCTCATCTTTTTCATAATCATCTAACTGTTTCTGGGCATCTTTCACAAGGTTTTCTATAGTTTTAGATGTTGGAGTATCTCCTCTTTTAATATATTTAAACTCTACTAACCCCACATACTCAACATAAGGGTTAAGAGGTTTTAGTAAAATATCGGCAAATCCTTTGTTTAACTCCTCTTCACTTTTTACTACATAATATGGAGTTAAAGATAGATAGGCTAAATACATAGATTTAACCGTCTGTTCACTATAGATATAGTCTCTTATTCCCGTGTTCTCTTTTATCTGATTGGCTAGATATTTAAAAATATTTAGCTCTCCTTGCAAAGCGAATGTTTTAAACTCTTTTTCTAAGGTACTTATATTTATATTAAAAACTTTTTCTACCTCTAAAGCCGATTTTAAAAACTCAATATCTATTCTTTTTACTGTCTCATTGGGAATATGTAGATTTAAATCTAAATCTCTATCTTTTATGGTTACAAGTCCTAGATAGAATAGAAGTGACTTAAAATTGTTCTCTTGAATTAAATCTAAGGCACTAAAATCTTGCACTAAATTACTAATAGTAATATACTCTCCACCTATAAGCGTCTGCATGGTTTTAAAGTTACCATTGAGCTTTTTATTACTGTAGATAATACTTCTTAGTTTCGAGTAGTCACTTCTTACATTGATGTCTATCATCTCTCTTGGTGGTTTATGTAGAGGTAGAAACTTATTTACAAAATATAAAATCATATCGGTATTGTAGAGTCTCTCTGTACTATCTTCACTAAAGTTATAATGGTTATACCACTCTTGTAACATCTCAACAGAGACCTTGTCACTTATATTATAATCTTCTAAAATTTTCTCTAGTTCATTTTGATTAAATCCTACCATATTGTGAAATGTATGGTGCAATGAGATATTGTCTCCAATATTAAACCCACTTGTAACATCATACATTGTCATTGGTGTTACACCTGTTATAAACATTCGTTTAATTGGGGCATTATTTCCTGTTGTTCCTGCTTTTAGGGTGGTAAAAAACTGTTTAAAGGGTGCTGTTTTTTTACTAACAATGTTTAAGTAATCATCTTGGCTGTTTAAAAAGAGTTTATTGGCGAAGTTGTCGTATTCGTCTATCATGACGTAGAGGTCAAGGTCTCGTTGTAAAATATAATCAAAAACAGTATTTATCATTGAGATAGGAGATTCATCTTGGAACTCTACTTTAAGAGAATATCTATTTACAAAGTTTTTTAATCTCAACTGTAATAGAGTTCTAAAACTATCCTCAACATTATAAATATCCACAGCACTAAAATCAAACCGTAAAACCATATAGCTACTTGCCTCTTTGGTTTTGTGGTTTAAGATGTAGGTATCTTTAAAAATTGCTTCAAACTCATCTTTAAAATAGACATCATAATAAGCTTCTAAGATAGCTACAAAAAGAGATTTTCCAAATCTCCTTGGGCGTAAAAACATCATAAAGCTAGAGGGAAAGTTTTCTAGCTTCTCTATGTAGTGAGTTTTATCAACAAAATAGAAATTTTCTGTTTTTAATCTTTTAAAATCACTTATGCCGTAGGGTATC
>JALXFN010000142.1 GCA_027068975.1 Campylobacteraceae bacterium
AACAATGGTTATATGGGAAAAGACAGATAGAATTGTAGATAATAGCGTCTCTGAAGCAAATGAAGATGTAGTTTATGAGAAAATAGAAAATTTACAAAATCATTTAGAATTAGTATTTCATAGATATTTAAAAGGTAAAGATAATTTAACACAAGAACTTGTAGGTGTAGGATTAAATAATAATCAACGAATTCCAGGAAGTTTAACCAGCACATTAAATGATTTTAAAAAAACAAATCTTCAATCATTGGGAATTGACCCTAAAGATTATGTTGAACCAATTATTTTAGTTATTAAGAAAAACTATTCAACTCTAAATAATATAATTAATTGGTTAAAAGGTACGACTACTGAAGATAAACTCTCTAGTTATCCTCTTTTAATTATTGATGATGAAGCAGATAACGCCTCTATTAATACGAAAAAAGACCCAAATGAGGCAACTAAGATTAATAAGCAAATTAGAGAAATTTTAAATATGTTTGATAGATGGTGTTATATTGGATATACAGCAACACCATTTGCTAATATATTTATTAACCCTGAGGGAGAAGATGAGAAAATAGGAGAAGATTTATTCCCAGAAGACTTTATTATTGCTCTTGAAGCACCCTCTAATTATGTGGGAGCAAAAACTATTTTTCTTGATGAGTCGGAAAAAATACTACGAGAGATAGAGGACAATGAGCCTTGCTTACCTGTAAAGCATAATAAAGAGTTTAGTGTAAATTGTTTGCCTCAATCTTTATATGAAGCAATCTATGTTGGGTGTAATAAAATGGATTCATTTCCCATAAAAAATTTTAAAAAGGGAATAGTATGAAACGAAAAAGATGGACAAGAGAAGAGTTAATATTGACATTCAACCTTTATTGTAAACTTCCTTTTGGAAAGCTACATAATAGAAACCCAGACATAATATATTTAGCTGAACAAATAGGAAGAACTGCTAATGCTGTTGCTTTAAAACTTGTTAACTTTGCTAGTTTAGACCCTGAATTAAAAAAAAGAGGTATTAAAGGAATGTCTAGTCATTCTAAACATGATAAGCTTATATTTGAAGAGTTTAGTAATAATTGGGAAAAACTGGTATTAGAGAGTGAACTTCTATTGGAGAATTTAGGTGATTCTAAATTAGAAGAAGTTAATTTTAAAGGAATTATTGAAAAGACAGGAGAGGAGAAACTACAGTTAGTGAGAACACGAGTTAATCAGAATTTTTTTAGAAAAATGGTATTGGTTAACTATGATGAGAAGTGTGCTTTATGTAGTTTAAATCATACTTCTCTTTTAGTAGCAAGTCATATAGTTCCATGGTCTAAAAATAAAGAACACAGATTGAATCCAAAAAATGGGCTGTGCCTATGTGCAATTCATGATAAAGCTTTTGATTCAGGACTTATAAGTTTTGATGAGAACTTAATTATTCTTTTTTCAAATGAAATAAAAAAAATTAATAAAAAAATATTTATTGATTATTTTGGACAATTTGAATCTAAAGAGTTGAATATACCTAAGAAATTTTATCCATCATTAGAATTTTTAGAATTTCATCGTGAAAATATTTTTAAGTAACTTCAATGCTTTATAGAAATGACATAGTTTTTAAAAATTGAATATGCTATACTAAAAATAAAATTATCGTAAAGGAATTAAAATGCAAACAGAAAAACTATCATATTTTAATGGAAATATAACCATAGATGCAGACCTTTGTAATGGAAAACCAACTATTCGAGGTCAGCGAATTACTGTTCAAACTATATTAGAATTTTTAAGTGTAGGAGAGAGCCATGAAGAGATACTAAAACAATATCCTACACTTACAGAAAAAGACATCCAAACTTGTTTGGCTTTTGCTACGCAACTTATGGGACAAAAATATTCACTTCAAAAGATAGCATAAAATATGAGTAGATACATTATAGATGCCAATCTTCCATACTATTTCTCTTTATGGAAAGATAAGATATATGAACATGTTATAGATATAGACCCTAATATGAAAGACAGTGAAATTTGGAGATATGCAAAAGAGAACAATCTAACTATAGTTACTAAAGATGCAGACTTTTCAGACCTTGTATTGTTGAATAATCCACCACCTAGAGTTATTCACATAAAATTAGGTAATATGAAAATGAAAGCATTTCATAATGCTATTGATAGTATTTGGAATGAGGTTTTAATGATGAGTAAAGAGTATAAATTAGTTCGTGTCTATAAAGATAAGATTGAAGGTATAGGTTAAATTATACTTTCAAAATCCATTTAATTTTTTATAGGATTATAACAGGGAAAATCTTTGATAGACTTGTTATAATAAATCAATTATGTTTTAATATTATAATACTCACAATTAAAAGAAAGGTTTTGAGTATGAGAAAAATATCTCTTTACCTAAAGAGCCTAGAGTGCTTCATTTGGAGATTGGGACATTATAAAAATAGAAAAAATAGAGTGAAAAACTACAACAAAAAAGTAACCAACATAACTTTATCTGACCCTTCAAAAAAAGAGATAGCGATATTTATCGAAGAAAAGGATATTGATTTCTTTTTTAAAAAGAACCCAAACTATCTTGATGGTACGGAGTTGGTCTGTGTGGCTTCTATTGATGAGGAGAATATCACTAAACGATTTAAGAGGCTTAGTCGGTGAATCGTGTAGCTCTTTTGGTTGCAAACAGTGTATGGTTTATGAGTACCATAGGTGATAGGTTGAAGTGGAACAGAGCAAAAAAAGAGGTTGCAACCGTTCAAGAGAAGAGACTGCTTCAACTGCTAATAGAAAATAGAAATACAGTATTTGGAAAAGCTCACAACTTCTCTAAAATCAACTCTGTTTTAGAGTATCAAAAGAGTATTCCCATACAGAACTATCAAGATTTTGAGCCTTATATTGAGGCAATAGCTAATGGTGAGGAGTCTGTTTTAACCACTCAAAAGGTAAAGCTTTTTGAGCCATCAAGTGGTACAAGCTCTGGTAAAAAACTCATCCCCTATACCGATAAACTTCAAACAGAGTTTCAAAGTGGGATAAACATCTGGCTCAACCAACTCTACATCAAATACCCCAAACTTTTTTTAGGAAAAATGTACTGGTCTATCTCTCCTATGGCAGAGCAAAAAAGAACCTCTGCTGGGATTCCCATCGGTTTTATGGACGATGCAGAGTATTTGGGTGGCATACAGAAATTGCTAAAAAAGACGCTTATGGTTATACCTGATGAGATGCAAAAGATAAAAGAGGTTAAAGAGTTTCAGTACCATACAGCACTCTATCTTTTGGCTGAAAAAAGTTTATCACTTATCTCTGTTTGGCATCCCTCGTTTTTTATACTGATACTGGATTTAATAGATGAAAATTTTAAGCAACTTATTAGCGACATACGCAAGGAAAAAAACTCAAAAAGAGCCGATGAGTTAGAAGCAATTTTTAATGAATGGAAGAATCAAAAAAGAGAAGAGCAAGACAGAGAGGGGAAGACTCTATATGAGAGAGTTTGGAGTAGATTAGCACTTATTAGCTGTTGGGGTGATGCACAGGCAGAGTTATCTTTTAAGGGTTTTAAACGGCTCTTTCCCAACACGCCTTTTGAGTCCAAAGGGTTAATTGCTACAGAGGGGTTTATCTCTTTTCCAAACAGTCATAAAGAGGGTGCTAACCTTTCAATTCTTTCTCATTTTTTTGAGTTTAAAGAAGAAAATAGTAACGATATTTTTTTAGTCCATCAGTTACAAATGGGTCAGCAATACTCCGTTATTATGACCACAGCAGGGGGCTTGTACCGTTATGAGATAGGCGATATGGTAGAGGTTATAGGGTTTGGTGGATGTGTTCCTGTTATTAAATTTATGGGTAAAAAAGATTATTATGTCGATATATGTGGTGAAAAGCTCTCTGAAATAGAGGTAGATAGTGTAATTAAAAAAGTTCTAAAACGCTTTGAGCTTATGGCTGATTTTTGGATGGTTGCACCTGAAAAAATGAATGAACATACTTTCTACTATACTCTTTTTATTCAAATTGATTTCATGGAAAACAGTAATCTGATTTGCGTAGAGATAGATAAACTTTTAAGAGAGAATTTTCACTATAACTACTGTAGAGATTTAGGACAGTTGGGGGAGTTTAAACTGTTTTTGATAGACAAAGATGACGAGCCGATTAAAAAATATTTTGATATTGCCCATAAAGAGGGTCAACAGTTGGGAGATATAAAGCCTAAGGCTCTGCATAGGGGGTGTGATTGGGCTGATGTTTTTAGTGGGAAGTTCTTATAATCGGTCGCCTATCCACATACCCATTGGGAAACTCAAACCGTGGATCATTGTAGAGCCGATTGATAAACATCTTATAGGTCAAATTCCCAACCACATTAATGACAGTATTGAAGTTGGGCTTTAGCTCCAATCTTTTCATAATGTTCTTTACTTGAAAGGTCTCTCTGTACGCCCATTTAAAACCTCTGTATAGCTCCTCTACACTCATTCCTAAGGGTTGGTAGACCACGTGCATGGTGTCGTAATCTTCCCAATTGGTGCTAATGATTCGGTTCTCTTTTTCTAAGCGTTTGTAGAGGGGTGTTCCTGGGTATGGGGTGTAGATGGAGTATCTTGGGATGTCTATCTTTAGCTCTTCAGCTCTCTCTACGGTCTCTTTAAATACATCCGTATCGTCATCATCAAAACCAAATACCATTGTTCCTTGTATGGAGATGTCTCTAGCGTGTAGGTTCTCCATCGCCTCTTTGTAAAATTTAATTTTATTAAAGCCTTTTCCTATCTTTTTAAGAGATTTTTGGTTGAAAGACTCAAAGCCAATGAGTAGATATTGACAGCCACTATCTCGCATGAGGTCTAGTAGTTCATCATTTTGTGCTACCTCTATGGTGGCTAGTCCTCCCCATGTTTTTTTGAGGGGTTTTAGTGCTGTAAAAAGCTCTTTGGCATACTCCACATCATCAACCAAACTTACATCATTAAAGACAAGCCTAGAGCCTTTTTGGGCTTTGATATCTCGGATAATATCGTCAATGGGTCGCTGAAAAACTTTTGGGTAGAGAGCAGAGACAGAACAGAAATCACAACGATGTTTGCACCCACGTGTGGCTTGTACGGTGTTGGGTACGGTGTAGCCACTTCTTCTTTGCAAATCAACACGAGGTTGGGGGACTCTTAAAATGGTCGATTTACTCTTATCATCATCTTCGTATCTTTTTTGTAAGTTGTTTTCCAAAAAATCATCAAGCAGAAGCCCCCAAGTTATTTCAGCCATACCTATCACCGTAGTGTCTGCGTGTTGTTGGGCTTCATCAGGAAGTACAGTCACATGAGGACCACCAAGCACCACAGGTATATTTTTAGCTCGAAAATGGTCGGCAACCTTATAGCCACGACACGCTGTACCTGTCAAGATACTAATCCCCACCAAATCAGGCTCATAATCGGCTGGTATGTCGTCAATACTCTCATCGACAATGCGTATCTCAAACCTTGATTCATCTACCATTGCGGCCAAGGTGGTCAAGGTTAAAGGGGCTTCTCTTAGAGATTTTGAGATAAACCCAAACTTGATGGTGTGCATGTGTGCATCTGGCATAATTAGTAGGATTTTTTTCTTATTCATGTTGGGTTCTTTAATATTTTTGAATATTATATCATAAGAATTAACTCTATATCAAATCGGAGGGAGTTACGCTATAATTCAGCTATGAAAAACAGAATAAATTTAGAGGATTGATACCTATTTAACCCTCATTCTAAATCCTCCATCTGTATGGTTGCTATGCCATCTAAAAAATCCCCTTTGTGCGTAACATAAACTGAATGTTCTATCGTATAAGAGCCTTTTTGTAACTGGTTAAAGAAAAAGTAATTATTCAGACCCCCATTTTTACCATTAAGTCGATTTTGCATTTTTGTTTGTCTGTAGCGTTTAACTCTTAAGCTATTGTAGCTATAAAGAGTCTAATTGTTACTTAGTATGGAGTTTAATATTTTTATCTATATTGTAAAATAGGGTATTGATAAAATTAATGCTAAGCTTCTAATTAGATAAAAGAAAATATTGGCATAGGAATAAAATGAATAAATTAAAAGCGTGGCTAGAAGAGATAGATTGTGAAGGTGAGTTAGAGCTTATAACTTCGGATGCAAGTTTAAGAAAGTATTATAGGTTAAAGAGTTCTATGCACAGTGGTATAGTAATGGATGCCTCTTTAGAAAAAGATAGCATAATCCCTTTTATCGAACTGGAGCATAGACTTTATGAGGCTGGAGTTAGGGTAGCGAAAATTTTTACCTATAACAAACAAGAGGGTTTTGTTTTTCTTGAAGATTTAGGGAGTACGCACTTAATAGATGTGTTAAATGATGACTTTGAACTCTACTACAACAAAGCACTTGAGACCATTATGCAGATGCAAACAGCAGATACAGAAGGCTTAGCTCTTTATGATGAGGCATTTTTACGTTTAGAGATGGATTTGATGCCAGAGTGGTATTTGGAAAAACATTTAAATCAAATACTTAGTTCTGAAGAAAGAGAGCGTTTAGATGGTGTATTTGAATTTATTATAAAAGAGGTTTTGTCTCAACCACAGGGACTGTTTGTTCATAGAGATTTTCACTCTCGTAATATTATGTTTGGGTGTAGTGATGATTTGGTAGTGATAGATTATCAAGATGCAATGGTTGGAGCTGTTACCTACGACTTGGTCTCTTTGCTTCGTGATGTCTATGTTGAGCTTGACCCTTACGATGTAAAAAGTAAAGCGTTAGCATTTCGTGATAAAAAAGGTTTAGATGTTGATGATGAGACGTTTATGCGTTGGTTTGACATTATGGGACTTCAACGACATATTAAGATACTGGGTATATTTTCTCGTCTATCTATTCGTGATGGAAAAGATGGGTACTTAAACGATATTCCTTTGACGTTAAAATACATTTTAGAAGTTGCTTCTAAGTATGAAGAGACAAAAGCGTTGGTAGGTATTTTAAAAAGATAGGTTATAATTTCTTTTATAAACCGAATAATTATTTAGAATAACAGAATATCAACCCTACAGATTGGAAACTTTTAATGAAAAAACTATTTACTTTAGTTGTATCAATACTACTTTTAACTTCTTGTGGGTATAAGCCATCATCACACTACACAAAGCAAATTATAGGTGAAAAAGTCTATACAGAAGTTGAGGTTTCACTCTCTGACCCTGAAAATGCTGTGTTGATTAAAGATGCTTTAAACAAAGCACTCTATACACGTTTGAAAAGTAAAGCAACTCGAAAAAAACATGCTGATAGTAGTATTTATGTGGCGTATGATAACATTCATTTTGTACCACTGCAATACAATAAAAATGGTTATGTGGTTTATTATCAAGCCAATATAACTTTAGGATTTACATTTATAAAAGGTAAGGTCAAGGAGAAGCGTCAGATAGTTGGTCGTTATGAGTTTCCTATTCGTCCCTCTGCTATTATTTCTAATGATTTACGCTTTAAAGCCATAGAGAATGGTTCTATAAAAGCACTTGACCAGTTTATCACCTATCTTTCGGCTAAAGGGCTTTTGCTTAATGAAAAATAGTCCATCGTTTGAAGCGTTTATAACAGACAAACCTCTTTACTATAAAGAGATAGACCATGAGCGTGTGCATAAGGCTTATGCACTACTTGAACCCCACATAGAACAACCTCTGACCATTCATGTAGTGGGAACCAATGGAAAGGGGAGTACAGGTCGAATTATGGCGACACTTTTGCATGAAGCAGGAAAAAGAGTAGGGCATTTCTCTTCACCTCATATTATGAAGTTTAATGAGCGTATTTGGTTAGAGGGAAAAGATAGTTCAGATGAGGAGCTAGAAGAGGCTCATACAAAACTCTATGCCATTTTAGGGCAAGAGATGTCAGAGAGTTTGAGCTATTTTGAGTATACGACACTTTTGGCTTTTGTAGCTATGGAAAAGTTAGATGTCATGGTACTAGAAGCTGGGCTTGGTGGGGAATTTGATGCAACAAATGTTTGCTCTAAAGCACTTTCTGTTATTACTCCCATAGGATTTGACCATCAAGACTTTTTGGGCGATAGCATAGAGAGTATAGCTAGGACAAAACTGAACTCGATAGAGAAGGAAGTTATTTTAGGCTTACAGGTTTATGATGAGGTTTATCTTATCGCTGATGAAGTGGCTAAAGAGAAAGGAGCTGTTGTTCATAAGGTAGAGAATAAATCTTATGAACAGTTGTTGGACGTTACGGAAGCTTTAGGTTGGGCAGATTATCTCTATGAAAATGCAAAGTTGGCAACTAAAGCTTTAGATATTTTAGCTTTGCCCTATAGATTAGAATCATTAAAAGAGCTTAAAATATTTGGTCGATTTTACCCATTACTCCCAAATGTAACTATAGATGTAGGGCATAATCTACTTGGTGCAAAAGCTTTAAAAAGAGCATTAAAGAAAAAGTATAAAGATAAAAAAGTTATTTTAGTTTATAATACTCTTGATGATAAGGATTATGAATCCATTCTTTTAGAGTTCAAAGAGAGTATAAAGTGTGTTGAATTAATACACATTTCTACAGACAGAGCTGTAAAAGAGGAGAATTTAAAAGAGGTTTTAAATAAACTAGATATAACTTATAAAAGTTTTGATGGTCTAGACAATAATGAAATCTATTTTGTTTTTGGCTCTTTTTATGTTGTAGAAGCATTTTTAAAGAAGATTGACTTTAACTTTAAAAAAAAATAAATATTAGATATAATACTTATATACTAAGTATTTCAAAGGAATAAAGATGGCATTTTTTGGTAGAAAGAAAAAGAAAAAAGCAGCTCCTATTAGTTCAGCGAGTATTATTACTCCAGCTACTTCTATTAAAGGTGAGATTCGTTGTGAAGGTAACATTCTTTTAAATGGAGACTTTGAGGGAAATATTATTTCACAAAGTGAAGTTGTTGTGGGGAAAAGTGGACGTGTCACTGGTGAGATACAAGCCCAAAAACTATTGGTTTCTGGTGAGTTTCGTGGTAATTTTATAGGTGAAGTAATAGATATTATGCCTTATGGTAAAGTTTACGGAGATGTAAAAGTAAATAATATTATTATTGAGCCAAATGCTGTATTTGAAGGTGAGACAAAAATTGTTACAGGTCGCGTTGAGCGTGATGATATCTCTGATGTTCATATTGTTCAGCCTAAGAAGATTGGCTACTAAATAGATATAAAATAAATATAAAAAGAATTAAATGAGACAATCTGATGTTTATGAGTATCTTCTCTTAGAAGATACTCAGCTTAAGAATAAGATGCTATTTGTCTGTAAAAATGACAAAGACGCACAAAAAATTGATGACACGGCTACCCTTCTAAATTATAAAACATTTACACTTCCTGACTTACGTTTGAGTACTGGTGATGATTTACGCTCCTTTCAAGTCGAGCTTTACGAGCTTTTAGAAGTACTACATGGTTATTACAGATATGATGGTAAAAAAGTTCTGATTTCTCCTCTTCGTACACTGCTGTTACCTCTACCTAAAGAGGAGTTTTTCCCTACTTTAGAGATAGAGTTTGCTTCAACACTTAATCTTCAAGAGCTAAAAGATAAGCTCTACTATTGGGGGTACCATTTTGTAGATATTGTCACTCAAAAAGGTGAAGTCTCTTTTCGTGGTGATATTTTAGATATCTACTCTTTGGGGTCTAATGAAGCTTATCGACTCTCTTTGTTTGATGAAGATGTAGAGAGCATAAGAGCTTTTTCTGTCGATACGCAAAAGAGTGACAAGGAAGAAGTGGAGTCTATAGAGATTATTCCTGCACAGTTGGGGCTAAACCAAGAGCAGTATGAGGCTTGGGATAAGCGTGTAAAAGCAAGTTCTCTTGATAGCTTTGTAAAAGATATAGACTCTTTAGGTTTTTGGTACCTCAATGAACTAGGAGAGAATTACTTAGAAAAATTTGAGATACTTTTAGTAGAAAACATAGCAGATGAGCTAGAGGAGATTTACTCTTTAGATGACCCCTTGGTTGATAGAGTAGATTTTAATAAACCACAAATTCCAAAAGCTACCAAATATAGAGAGTTAGAGGTTATTAACCCAAATGCTATTATTAAATCTAACGCTCAAAAGAAGATAACCCTTGTTGCTAAAAATGAGTCTATTATACGTAGCTCAGAGCTTCACTCCTTTGAAAATATGGAGTTTGTCTACAAAGATGTAATCGTTAACCTTATCTCGGATGAAGAGGTAATAATCTCTCTCAATAAACCTGTAAAACGTAAAAAAGTTAAAAAAGCGTCTATTATTTTAGATGAGCTAAAACTTGGCGACTATGTGGTGCATGAAAACCATGGTATAGGGATTTTTAAAGGCGTAGAGAAGCGTGTGGTTTTAGGCTCAACACGTGAGTTTGTGCTTATCCAATATCAAAATGAAGATTTACTTTTAATTCCTGTAGAGAATCTAAATGTGGTTGACCGATTCGTTGCTGACTCTGGTGGTACACCAGTGCTAGACAAAATGGGAAAAGCAAGTTTTAAAAAGCTTAAAGGAAAGGTTAAAGAGAAACTATTTGCCATTGCCTCTGAAATCATTAACCTCTCTGCTCAACGTCATCTGAAAAAAGGTATAGTACTAAAAAGAGATTTGGTTGACCACCAAATTTTTATGAGTGAAGCAGGGTTTGTTCATACCGAAGACCAAGAAGATGCTATAAATGCTATGTTAGATGACATGAGTTCTGGAAAAATGATGGACAGACTTCTCAGTGCTGATGTTGGGTTTGGTAAGACAGAAGTAGCCATGAATGGTATGTTTGTCGCATGGAAAAATGGTTATCAGTCGATGATGGTTGCACCTACTACACTGCTAAGTTCTCAACACTTCAAGAGCATGAAAGAACGTTTTGAAAAGTATGACATAAAGATAGGAAAACTTGACAGATTTACCACAGCAAAAGAGAAAAAAGCACTGCTTGAAGCCCTAGAAGATGGACGAGTAGATATGGTGGTAGGAACCCATGCACTACTCAAAGCGAAGTTTAAAAATCTAGCGTTTATCATCATAGATGAAGAGCATAAGTTTGGTGTAAAACAGAAAGAGGCTCTAAAAGAGATAGCCATAAATGTTCACCTGCTCTCTATGTCTGCAACCCCAATTCCTCGTTCACTTAATATGGCACTCTCATCGGTTAAAACATTTTCAGAGATTTTAACTCCACCTGTAGAGCGTCAAGGGGTACGAACTTTTGTGAAGTCTTATGATGAAAAAATCATTAAAGAAGCCATAACAAGAGAGATGAGAAGAGGAGGGCAGATATTTTACGTATTTAACTCCATAGCTCAAATAGAAGAGAAGAGAAAAGTTCTACATGAGCTGATGCCTAAGCTTAGAATAGCCGTGCTTCACTCTAAGGTTTCTGCTAAACAGACCGAAGAGGAGATGGAGCTGTTTGAAGCAGGAGAGTATGATGTGATGTTGTCTACTTCCATTGTAGAATCAGGAATCCACATGCCAATGGCAAACACCATGATAGTTGATGGAGCAGATAGGTTTGGTATTGCTGACCTACACCAACTAAGAGGACGTGTAGGACGTGGTGGAAAAGAGGGTTACTGTTACTTCATGGTTGAAGATAAAGATAGATTAAGTGAAAATGCAAAACGCCGACTTTTAGCCTTAGAGTCTCATTCAGACTTGGGTTCAGGTGCTGTTCTTGCTTTTCACGACTTAGAGATAAGAGGTGGTGGTAACATCATTGGTGAAGCTCAATCGGGTCACATCAAACAGATAGGGTATTCTCTTTACTTACGTATGTTAGAAGATGCCATTAAAGAGTTAAGTGGAACAGCGAACGATGAAGAGGAAGCTTTACAAGTTGATATTAAACTCACCATTGATGCCTATTTAAATGAAGAACTCATAGAAGAAGATAGACTAAGACTAGAGTTATATCGTCGTTTATCGCAGTGTAAAACAACAGGTGAGGTGTATGAGATAGAGACAGAAATAGCCGACCGATTTGGTAAATTAGATACTATTTCAAGACAGTTTATAGATGTTATGGTTATGAAGGTTCTAGCTCGTGAACAGAAGATTACCAAGATAGCCAATGCTGGGGAGAAAGTATTTATAGAGTTTGCAGATGAGAGCAAAGAGAGACTTTTCTTAAAAGCTTATACACAAGATGATGATGATTTGATAGCTTGTGCTATGGGGTATTTGAAGGGGAAGTAGGATTTGGATATTTTATTTTATCAAATTCAGATTATTACAAATATTTTATAGAAAGGATTATAATATTGTTATTTATAAAGAAATTAGTTAATTCTATTCGTCTCTCTTCTCTTAATAAGAAAGCGAATCAAAGAATATTGGATAAAAGTAGTAAAATTTATGCCTTAGAGCGTTTAAAAGAGATACATAACTATGATTACAGTACTTTTGTTGCAAATTATTATCGTGCTAAAAATTATACTGTTTGGGAGTACAGTAAAGAGAAAAATCTTATTAATTATGCTCTTAATCTTGTTGTGAAAAGAGAAAAAGATATTTTATTTATCGAGTGTCGAAGTAATGTTAAAGAGATAACCTTAGAGAATCTTTTGGAGTTTGAGAAAATAGGAACTGAGTTTTTAGACCAATATCGACTTTTTAAAAATTATAATATTCTTTATCTATGTATCTGTTCTGAAGATAGATTTAGTAAGAAGGCATTAGCGTATATGGCTAATAGTAGTCATATCTCTTATAAGATTTTAAAAGAGTTTGATTCTTAATATAAATCAAGTAAAATACTATAGATTATTTTTTTGTATTTAATCTTGTTTAAAGCCCAATATATAGGGGTTTGTGTAGTGTTTGTGTAACACAATTAAGCCACATCTTATAGCTATACTACGCCCATGAGAAAGATATTTTTTTACTCCTATTTTTGGATATCTTTCTCATAAAAGTTTAATCGCTTCTTCTTTATATTTTATTCTTTCTAAAGCTCAATAGGCTAGAGAGGAAGCACATAGGAGAATGGGAGTTCTTCTTTATTTCAAAGGTTTCATTTACCTATTTAAGTGGGCAATTCTGCCCACAGTATCTTCTTTTTTTAATCATACACTTTCACTTTTATATAATGTTATAATGCCATAGAAATTTTTAAAGGGTAAAGCATGGCAAAAACTACTTTCATATAATGGAACGTAAATGGTATACGAGCAGTAGATAAGAAAGAAGCTCTAAAGTGGATAGATAAAGCAGAGGTAGATTTTTTAGGTCTGCAAGAGATAAAAGCAGAAGCAGAGCAGATTCCTGAAAGTATTTTTGAGCGTAACTATAAGTTTAAACATATTAACTCTTCATCTAAAAAAGGACAATCAGGTGTGGCACTCTACACCGACAAAGAGGGAGAAGCTTTTACTTGTGACCATGTTGACATTTTAAATGAGGGGCGAATTAATGAGTACCATTTTGATAACATCGCTTACTTCAATGTCTATTTCCCAAATGGTCAACGAAACGAGGAGCGTTTAGAGTATAAGTTGGCATTTTATGAGCGTTTTTTAGAGCATATCTTAGCACTACGCAAAGAGAGAAAATCCATTATCATTTGTGGTGATGTTAACACAGCTCATCACCCCATAGACTTAGCACGTCCTAAAGCCAATGAAAAAATATCTGCTTTTTTACCCATTGAAAGAGAGTGGCAAGAGCTAGAAACGTGGGCTGGAGAATCGACTACTTTTATGTTTCCGATGATTTAAAAGATAAAATTGTTGATGCCGATATTTTAGATAAGGTAATGGGTTCTGACCATTGCCCTGTTAAATTGGTTTTAGAGCTTTAAGTCATGACGGTTGAAGAAAAAAGTACTATAAAAGAGACCATAGAGCAAGAGCTAAAAAAGTTAGAAGAGCAGATATACCAATACCAGACTATAATACACCATAACAGCAATGCAAAAACAGTGCAATTACTAGGCAAAAAGTTGTAGGAGCTACTAGTAGCTTTAAAACTTTTTAACGACGTAAGTGTGCTGTTTTTGCATTGCCCTTTGGGTAAACTAGAAAGAGGCAATCTGCAAAGCATCTATTTTTCACTTTAGCTACGGCTAGAGTTTCAAAATAGCTACTTCACATCTTACCTCTTTCTAGTTTACTGTTATGGTGTATTATGGTCTGGAATTGGTATAGCTATTTTAAAAGAGAAAACAAAGCCCATAGCTCCTGACTGTTCGTTAGGTCGTTTAACTCGTGAAGAGGCGATGAATGAACAGATGATGAATAAAAAAGTTTTAAATGAGTCCACTCTACGGCAAACACGTCTGAAAAATGCTTTAAAACGAGTTGACCATGAGATGTTTGGTATATGTATTGTCTGTGAAGAGTCCATAGCTATAGGACGAATGTTGGTACGCCCTGAGAGTGTACGTTGTGTGGGGTGTGCTGTTTAAGAAGATAAAAGAATGGCAAGGTACTCTTTTTATTGAAATGTATCCTATGGTGCTAACGCACTTAAAACATATTGTAATACTAAAGCTCATCAAAACAAAAAAATAAGATTTATAGGGATAAAGGGTGTTTTATATTTGCTAATATTGGGTGCGTTGGAAAACAGCACCCTACGAAAAAATCACACCATTTAAACATAAGATAGTATAATCTTAAATGAAAATTTTTTTATACCTCATTCCTCTAATCTTCTTTGTTGCTTGTGAAGAGAAAGCAACGCCAAGCGTTATTATAAGTTCTGATTTGAAACGCCCTATACATTGTATGAAGCTTAATAAATTGGCTGATGATAAAGAGTTGTTAAGTCATTTAGAGAAGCTGTATACTTTTGATGATAGTTGTCCATTGACTTTAACCCTTTCCTCTAAAAAAGATATTGTCTGTAACAGTACGAACAATATGATGAGTAAAAATATGGGTAAATTCCCAAAAAGTTTTGTTAAGTTAGAGCTTCGTGAAGGTATGAAGGTAGAGTACTCTTACTATGTTGACCTTTATTCTAATGTGGATGAAGATGATGTAGAAGAGGGGTTTGAACGATTGAAAAAAGATTTGATAATGCCTAAAGGAGCAGAATGAAAATAGCATTTATAGGTGACATAGTAGGTAAACCTGGGCGAGATATGATAGGTAAACATTTAGAAGAGTTACGTAAAGAGTATGGGCTTGACTTAGTTATCGCTAACTATGAAAATGTCTCTCATGGTTTTGGATTGACTAAAAAAAATTGTGATGAACTTTTGGGGTATGGTATAGATGTAATGACAGGAGGGAATCACTCTTGGGATAAAAAGGAGGTCTTTTTACTCTACAGAGATTACCCTTTGATTCGTCCCATTAATTACCCTCGTAAAAGTCCAGGGGAGGGGCTGATAAAAGTAGATGTTTTAAACCATCAAGTTGCTGTTGTTAATGTTATGGGACATTATACCATGCCCATGGTAGACAACCCTTTTGTGATGATGGATGAGGTGGTAGATGAGCTAAGAGAAGAGGGAATTAAACATATTATTGTTGACATACATGCCGAGGCAACCAGTGAAAAGCTGGGAATGATGCAGATACTTAAAAAGCGTGTCTCTGCTGTTTTTGGTACACATACCCATGTAGGAACAGATGATTTAGCCATTATTGATGGTTGTTGTTATGTCTCTGATGTTGGGCTTACAGGTTGCCGTGATGGGGTAATAGGGATGGATAAGAAAATACCTATGAATCGCTTTTTAACTGGTGTTGGTGGGCATTTTGATATATCTAAAAATTGTCAGGCTATTTTTCAGATAATTATTTTTGAATTGGATGATGATGGACGTGGGATTAAGGCTGAAAAGTTAAAAATATATGACAATGGTGAAGTCCGAAAATTAGATGCTCGAATAGAGAAATATTAGTCACATTTATGTTTTAGTCACATTTGGTTATAATTGCGTTAATATTTTTCTATTTAAAGGATGACTTTGCAAGGTAAAGTTTGGAAATTTGGTGACCATGTGGATACCGATTTAATTATTGCTGCTAGATATTTGAACACAAGTGAGCCAAGTGAGTTGGCTAAATATGTGATGGAAGATGCAGACCCTGAGTTTGTTAAAAAGATGAGTGAAGGTGACATTATTGTTGCTGGTGAAAACTTTGGTTGTGGTTCTAGTCGTGAACATGCTCCTATAGCACTTAAGGCTGCTGGTGTGGCTGCTGTTATTGCTCCAACATTTGCACGTATCTTTTACAGAAATGCTTTCAATATGGGACTGCCTATCTTTGAGCTTGAAGAGTCAGCTGAAATAAACGAGGGAGATACAGTAAAGATAGACATGGAAAAAGGTGAAGTGATAAATGTTTCACAAGCAAAAACCTATAAATTTATGCCAATCCCTGCGTTTATGCAAGAGTTGGTTGATGCAGGTGGATTGATAGAATTTGCTAAACAAGAGATAGCACAAAAGGCGTAACATGGGAAGAAATTATAAAATTGGTGTCATTAAAGGTGATGGTATTGGTCCAGAGATTATAGATGAGGCAATGAAGGTTTTAGATGCTTTGTCTGCAAATATGGGCTTTAACTTAGAGTATAATGAGATGCTTATGGGTGGTGCAGCTATAGATGCAACAGGTGTTCCTCTGCCTGATGAGACCATTCAAGGGGTAAAAAAATGTGATGCAGTACTTTTTGGTGCCATTGGTGGACCAAAATGGGACAACGTAGAGCGTCACTTAAGACCAGAGTCAGGACTTTTAGCTCTTAGAAAAGAGATGGGAACCTTTGCAAATTTGCGTCCAGCGATGGTGTATGATGAGCTTGTAAATGCCTCAACACTTAAAGCCGATGTGGTTAGAGGAGTTGATATTATGGTTGTTCGTGAACTTACAGGAGGTATCTACTTTGGTCAACCAAGAGAGCTTCTTAAAGATAGAGCATACAACACCATGGTTTATACACGTGAAGAGGTAAAAAGAATTGCTCATGTTGCGTTTGAAATTGCAATGAAACGTGATAAGCGTATCTGTTCTGTTGACAAGGCCAATGTACTTGAAGTGAGTCAATTTTGGCGTGAGACTGTTATAGAGGTCGCTAAAGAGTACCCAGAAGTAGAGCTAACTCATATGTATGTCGATAACGCTGCGATGCAACTTATTAGAAATCCAAAACAGTTTGATGTTATTTTAACTGGAAATATTTTTGGAGATATCTTGTCGGATGCTGCTTCGATGTTGAGTGGTTCTATTGGGCTTCTTCCAAGTGCCAGTACAGGTAAAGGTGTTGGGCTTTATGAGCCTATTCATGGTTCTGCTCCAGATATTGCAGGGCAAGGTATTGCTAACCCTTTAGCAACCATATCAAGTGCTTCTATGATGTTAAGATATGCTCTAAATGAAAGTGAAGCTGCTGATAAGATTGATGATGCGATTAAAAAGTCATTGGCTAAGGGTTACCGAACAGGAGACTTGGGTGCTTACGATGCCGTTGAAATCTGCTCTTGTTCGGAGATTGGTGATATTATTGCCAAATATGTTTCTCAATAAACATACTTCTTAATAGAAGGCGATAGGTAAGTATATCGCCTCTTATTCTTCTGTTCCTCTTTTTCCATAACTCCCCATTATATGAATTTATAAGATTTAGATTTATCAAACTTAAAGCCTATGATGCTATTATGACCAAAATGATAAGTTTAAGTTAGGTGATAAGCACCTTGAACATATAAGAAAAATAAATTAAAATAGGAAAAATAGATGAGCGATATCTTTAACCCAAAA
Organism: Campylobacteraceae bacterium; assembly: GCA_027068975.1. Classification (GTDB taxonomy): domain Bacteria; phylum Campylobacterota; class Campylobacteria; order Campylobacterales; family Sulfurovaceae; genus UBA1140. Next base: position 17,778 of record JALXFN010000142.1, read on the forward strand.
ACAGAAAGATTTGACAGAGCGTTAATTAAAAGTATGTCTGAATATAAGGACTTAGTAGCTGAGTTTGACAACGATTATGAAGGGACATGGGCAAAATTTGCCGATGAGAAGATTGATTGGTTTAAACCTTACGACAAGGTTTTAGATGAAAGCAATGCCCCGTTTTACAAGTGGTTCTCTGGTGGAGAGATGAACGTAGCACATCAATGTGTAGACAGACATTTAGAGAGCAAAAAAGAGAAAACTGCCATCATTTTTGAGGGTGACAATGGAGACAAGAAAACACTAACTTATGGTGAGTTAGCTGAAGAAGTAAACAAAACAGCCAACATGTTTAAAAATCAGTTTGACATCAAAAAAGGAGACAGAGTTGTTGTCTATATGCCAATGATTACAGAAGCTGCTGTAGTTATGTTGGCGTGTGCGAAGATTGGTGCTATTCACTCTATTGTTTTTGGTGGGTTCTCTGCTGAAGCGTTACGAGATAGAATTATTGATGCCCAAGCAAAGCTGGTAGTAACAGCAGATGGAGCCTTTAGAAAAGGTAAACCTTACATGCTTAAACCTGTGGTTGACCAAGCCTTAGAGAGTGGTTGTGACTGTGTTCAAAACGTTTGTGTTGTTGAGCGTAATGGTGAAGAGATTACTTGGGTAGAAGGACGTGACAAGAGTTACAATGAGTTGATTAAAAACGAATCAACCACTTGTGAACCTGAACCAATGGAGAGTGAAGAGCCACTTTTCTTACTCTACACCAGTGGTAGTACAGGAAAACCAAAAGGAGTTCAACACTCCAGTGCTGGGTACATTCTTTGGGCTCAAATGACCATGGAGTGGGTATTTGACATTCAAGATGACGACACCTATTGGTGTACGGCTGATATTGGTTGGATTACAGGGCATACTTACATCGTTTATGGACCTTTAGCTGCTGGAGCAACGACGGTTATGTTTGAGGGTGTTCCTACCTTCCCTGATGCTGGACGATGTTGGAAAATGGTAGAAGAGTACAAAATCAACCAGTTCTACACAGCACCAACAGCCATTAGACTTTTACACAAAATGGGTGAAAATGAGCCAGATAAATATGACCTAAGTTCATTAAGAATTTTAGGAACCGTTGGAGAGCCTATTGACCCACCTGCATGGAAATGGTACTATGAGAAGATTGGTGGAAGCAACTGTTCTATTGTCGATACCTACTGGCAGACTGAAACAGGTGGACACATTATCTCTCCACTTCCTGCTGCTACACCTATTAAACCAGCATGTGCTACCTTCCCATTACCTGGAATTGTTGCAGAGGTTATTGAAGAAGATGGAACACCTACTGAAGTTGGAGAAAAAGGGTTTATGTGTATTACCAAACCTTGGCCAAGTATGATTAGAAACATTTGGAACGACTCTGAACGTTTTAAAAGTTCGTACTTTGGTGACTGTAAAAAAGATGGAAAACCTGTCTACTTCTCAGGTGACGGTGCCATGATAGATGAAGATGGATATATTACCATTACAGGTAGAACCGATGATGTCATAAACGTTTCAGGACACCGAATGGGAACAGCAGAGGTTGAAGCAGCCATTAAGAAACACGACAAAGTAGCAGCTGTAGCTGTTGTTGGTAAACCACACGACATTAAAGGTGAGGGAATTTTTGCCTACATCGTACTCAAAGATGCAAATGATGCGAGTGAAGATTTAAAAGTAGACATTAACAAAGTAATTAAATCAGAAATCGGAGCCATCGCTCTTTGTGATGCCATAGCTTTTGTACCTGACCTACCAAAAACACGTTCAGGTAAAATCATGCGAAGAATTTTACGTTCTATCGTAAAAGGAGAAGCAATTACTCAGGACACTTCTACGCTTGAAGACCCAAGTATTGTAGGAGTTATTGAAGAGATAGTTGAGCTGTAATTGTTTTTTGACTCTTTTAAATCTTATAATTTAGATAAATTATTATATAATTCTTAAACTTTTAAACTAGAATTAATATGTTACATTATATAAATATAATGTAATTTAAATCAATAAAAATATATCTAAAAGGAAAAAAATGTCAAAAAAACTAATACTACTAATCGGAGCTCCAGGTTCAGGAAAAACAACAGATGGTAAAGCGATTGCTAAAAAACATTCAGAGATTACCTCATACTCTTTAGGTGAGTTACTTAAAGAGGAGATAGCTAAAGGGACTACTACAGGAAAAATTACCAATGATTATATCTCAAAAGGGGATTTAGTTCCAACAGCCATTACTATTGATACGCTTTGTAATGCTATTCAAAAAGCACCAACGGATGTTGTACTTGTTGATGGTTTTCCAAGAAAAGAGAAACAGATGAAAATCTTTGGAGATATTGTTAATGATGTTAATAGAGTTGACCTTATCTCTGTGATTGAGGTTCGTGTGAGTGAAGAGGTCGCAAGAGAGCGAGTATTAGGTCAGAATACAACTAAAGAGAGTGAAGAGATTTTCAATCATCAGATGGCAATATATAAAGAGACCATTGAGCATATAGAGGAGTTCTATAACCATGATAATCTTCTTAAAGTTATTGATGGAGAGCAAGATATTGATGTAGTTATTGCAGATATTGATGCTTTTCTTCAAGAGAAAGTGGCACTTGACCCTGCGTAATTAAAACAATAGGAGGCATTTTGCTTCCTACTTTCCATAATTAAAAAAATCATTTTCTCGTTCCCAACGTCTTCGTTGGGAATGCATATTGAAATTTAATTTGTAAAAGAATTTTATTTCATGAATTAACTACTCTATGCATTCCCACCGAGACGGTGGGAACGAGTCTGAAAAAATATTTAACTATTTTAAAGGACTATTTCGTGTCTAAAACGAATATTAACGAAAATATTGTTGAGAGCCTTATTGGAACGACAATTGAGAAAAAAAAGAGTAGAATTCCTGCAAGATTGGATTTTCTACAGAGTGCTACAGGGCTATTTTTAGCCGTTTTTATGATTTTTCACATGCTGTTTGTATCGAGTATCTTAATAAGTAAAGATTTTATGCTTAGTGTGACCAAAGCGTTTGAGTTGAGCTTTTTATTTGAAGGTGGAAGTACCATTCCTGTCTTTATAGCTATCTCTGTGGTTTTTGCTGTTTTTATCTTTCATGCTTTTTTGGCATTGAGAAAATTTCCCATAAACTACCGACAGTTTTTACGTCTAAAGACCCACTCAAACTTAATGAAACATAGCGATACCAATCTTTGGATAGTACAGATTACTACAGGTTTTGCTCTCTTTTTTTTGGGGTCAATTCACCTCTATACTATGTTAACAAACTCTGGAAACATTGGACCTTATGCCTCTGCCGATAGAGTCTATAGTGATTATATGTGGATGCTGTATATTTTGCTACTTATTGCTGTTGAGTTTCATGGAGCTATTGGACTCTATAGACTTAGTGTTAAGTGGGGTTGGTTTGATAGTGGTGATGCTAAAGAGAGCCGAAGAAGGCTAAAGAGAGTCAAAATGATAATGACCGTAGTGATGTTGCTCTTGGGTGCAATGACACTTATAGCATATATGAAAATTGGTTATGAGCATCAAGCGAACTATGGAGAGAGATATACACTCTCTTCTAACATAGGAGATAAATAATGGATATAAGATATACAGATGCACTAATTATTGGTGGAGGGTTAGCAGGATTACGCTCTGCAATTGCAACGACAAGTAAGGGGCTTGATACTATAGTTTTAAGTTTAGTCCCAGTTAAACGCTCACACTCAGCCGCAGCTCAAGGTGGAATGCAAGCGAGTCTGGGTAATACTATTATGAGTGAGGGTGACAACGAAGATGTTCACTTTGCCGATACAGTAAAAGGGAGCGACTGGGGTTGCGACCAAGAGGTAGCACGAATGTTTGTAAATACTGCACCTAAAGCCATTAGAGAACTTGCCTCTTGGGGTGTGCCTTGGACTAGGATAGGGAAGGGCGACAGGGACGTAGTAATTAACACCAAAAAGACCACTATTACTGAAAAAGATGAGGCTCATGGGCTTATTAATGCACGAGACTTTGGTGGAACTAAAAAGTGGAGAACCTGCTACACCTCTGATGCTACAGGTCATACTATGCTCTATGCTGTTGCAAATGAGGCGATGAGAAGAGGAGTAGTGATTGAAGATAAAAAAGAGGCAATCTCACTTATTGTTGAAGATGGCAGATGCTATGGAGCGATTGTAAGAGACCTTAAAAATGGTGGGCTTATTGCCTATGTTGCCAAAGGAACAATGTTGGCTACAGGTGGGTATGGACGAATCTATAAGCAATCTACAAATGCAACTATCTGTAAAGGTACAGGTCATGCCATTGCACTTGAAGCTGGTGCATATATGGGAAATATGGAGGCTGTGCAGTTTCATCCAACCCCAATTGTTCCATCGGGAATACTTCTTACAGAGGGTTGTAGAGGTGATGGTGGAGTGCTTAGAGACAAAGATGGCTATAGATTTATGCCAGATTATGAGCCTGAAAAGAAGGACTTAGCAAGTCGAGATGTAGTTAGTAGACGAATGCTAGAGCATATTAGAAAAGGAAAAGGTGTTCCATCTCCTTATGGTGACCACTTATGGTTAGACATCTCTATTTTGGGTCGTGAGCATATTGAAAAAAACCTACGAGATGTTCAAGAGATTAGTAAAACCTTTAATGGTATTGACCCTGCTGATGAGGGCGAAAAGGGGTGGATGCCTGTTCTTCCAATGCAACACTACTCTATGGGTGGCATTAGAGTTACTCCAAAAGGAGAGAGTGTTAACATAAAGGGACTCTTCTCTGCTGGAGAGGCTGCTTGTTGGGATTTGCATGGCTTTAACAGACTTGGAGGAAACTCTGTTAGTGAGGCAGTGGTCTCTGGAATGATTATTGGTGACTACTTTGCTGACTTTTGTAGTGAACATGAGATAAACATAGATACTAAAGTAGTAGAAAAAGCACTCAAAAAACAAGATGACTACTTAAATGAACTCCTAGCTATGGAGGGAGATGAGAATATTTATGATATTAAAGATGAGATGCGAAATATTATGCAAGAGAATGTCGGTATCTTTAGAAATGGTAAAGATTTAGATTATGCTGTTAAGCGATTAAGTGAGCTACTTGTTAAATCTAAAAATATCACAATTACAAATAAACACCGACTACTCAACCCTCAACTAGAAGAGGCATATAAAGTTCCAATGATGCTAAAAGTGGCTCTATGTGTCGCCAAGGGTGCAAGAGAGCGAACAGAGAGTAGGGGAGCTCACTATAGAGAAGACTACCCTAAACGAGATGATGTAAATTGGCTAAAGAGAACCATTAGCTATTGGGCAAATGAAGATGATATTGAGCCTACTTTGCAGTATGAAGAGCTAGATATTATGAAGATGGAGATGCCACCTGCCTTTAGAGGTTATGGTAAAAAGGGAAATACTATAGAAAATCCATTAAGCCAAAAGCGACAAGATGAGATAGACAAGATAAAAGAGGCAAACAAAGATTCCAATCGTTATGAGATACAAGATGCGATTATGCCTTATGAGTTACAAGATGAGTATAAAAAAGTTAATGAGAGAATAGGAGTTGCCCAATGAGCAAAACAGAAGATGCTTCATTAGAGAAGCAGGAGCAAAATATCGGAAAAGTAGAGGATGTTGTTAAAAAGAGTGAGTTGGTCTTAGAGAAAGAGATGAGCATAGATGGTAGTCGAGAGATTACTATCACCTCTTTAAAATATAACCCCTCTAATCCAAATTCAAAACCTGAGTTTGTAGACTATAAATTGCGTGAGACCCCTGGAATGACGCTCTATATTGCTCTTACTAAAATCAAAGCAACGCTTGATAATGATTTATCTTCAGATTTTGTCTGTAGAGCGGGGATTTGTGGTGCGTGTGGAATGTTGGTCAATGGAAGACCTCAACTTGCTTGTAAAACATTAACTAGTGACTTTGAGAGTGGAAAGATAGAGCTTCTGCCTTTACCAACCTTTAAGCTCATTAAAGACCTCTCAGTTGACACAGGTACATGGATGAAAAATATGAGTCTTAGAGTTAACAGTTGGATTGTCTCAAAAGAGAAGACCGATATATCTAAAATAGAAAAGCCTGTTGAACCAAAGGTAGCTGATGAGGTGTTTGAGCTTGATAGATGTATAGAGTGTGGTATCTGTGTAGCTAGTTGTTCTACTGCAATTATGAGAGAAGATTTTGTGGGTGCGGTGGGACTCAATAGAGTAGCAAGGTTTCAGATAGACCCACATGACACAAGAACCGATGAGGATTTTTATGAGATTATTGGTGATGATGATGGAATTTTTGGCTGTATGAGTCTTCTAGCTTGTGAAGATCACTGTCCTAAAAATCTATCGTTACAGAGTAAAATAGCCTATATGCGTCGTAAGATGGTTAATGTGTAACTCATTAGTGGGGTAGGGATTACAAAATCTCTACTCCTCATCTTCCTCTTTAACAGGTTTATCTACAGCTTTAGCAATAACTTCTATATAACATTCAGTCCATCCAGCGTTGACAACACCTGATAGTTCTGTAAAGATATAATCAAAATCACATACTTTTGCAAACTCTTTACTTTTTCCAAATTTACAATCAAAATCCCAATACATGGTTTTTTTGTTTGGTAAATCTTTTTTCTTTTCTCGTTTGACATATTTTCTGAGTTCATTCTTAATAGCATCTACAGCTCTGTCTGGTTTGAGTCTATCTTGCTCTATTTTAAATGTTTTTTTCATGGTATATACCTCAATATGTTAAATTTTGGGTATTATATCTAAAAAAAAGCTATAAGGTTATAGGGAAAATGAAAATCACATTGAGTTTAAGTGGTGGTGGTTTACGTGGTGCAGCACATGTGGGAGCTATCAAATTTTTAGAAGAGCAGGGAGTTGAAGTTACAGCTGTTTCAGGTTCTAGTGCAGGTGCAATTGTGGGGCTTTTTTTAGCATCAGGATTAAAAAGTGACGATATGTTGGAGTTTTTAAAGAGCTTGGAGAAGAAAGAGATTTTTGCTTGGGCTTCAGGTGCTATTGGACTTTTTAAGATGGAACGTTTAGAAAATAAACTTCGTGAAACACTCAATATAAATGACTATAGTGACTTAAAAATCCCACTCTATACTTGTGTAACCAATATAGATACAGGGGAATCCTCTTACATAAATAGAGGAGATGCCATAGTTTATACCATTGCTTCTTCAACTATAACCCCACTCTTTGAAGCAAAAACGATAGGAGAAAACTCTTATATTGATGGGGGTTTTTCAGACAATTTGCCTGTGAAAGCACTGAAAGATTATTATGAAAAATCTTTGGCTATCAATATTAACCCTTTACGAGGGGAAGATTTGTCTACCTTTAAATCCTTGGCTATTCGTTCTATTTTGATTATGATTCGGTCTAACTCTATGGGTGCTAAAAAGGTAGCTGATGCCTACTTTGAGGTAAAAGGGGTTGCGAATATGCATCTATTTGATTTTGATGAGATAGAGATGGCATATGAAGCAGGGTACAATGAGTTAAAAGAGAGTTGGGAAGAATTATCAAAGAAGTTGGTATAATTCGCGAAGAAGTATACTATAGGAAAAAAATGAAAAATAGAGCAAGAGTATTAATAGATTGTAATGATGAAAAAGGTCTAGTCTATAAGATTTCAAAAGTCTTTTATGACAGGGACTTAAATATAGACTCCAACCGTGAGTTTGTTGACAAAGAGAAGAGTAGGTTTTTTATGCGTACGGTTGTAACGGGAGATTTTAATATCTTAGAGTTAGAAAATGCTTTAAAAGTAGTTGTTCCGAAAGATGCAAATTTAAGGGTAATAGAGCCTAAACGCAAAAAGATTGTTATTTTAGCAACCAAAGAGTCTCATGCTTTGGGTGATATACTTATACGCCATGAAGCAGGTGAGTTGGATGCAGATATAGAAGCTGTTATTGCAAACCATGATGTTTTAGAGCAGTTGGTACGTCGTTTTGACATACCATTTTTTCATGTTCCTACGGAAAATATGAGTAGGGAAGAGCATGAAGAGAGAGTCTCTGAACTGATAGATACACATGAGTTTGACTATATAGTTTTAGCAAAATATATGCGTATATTGACTTCATCCTTTGTCTCTCATTATCCACGACAGATAATCAACATACATCACTCATTCTTACCAGCATTTATAGGAGCAAACCCTTATAAACAAGCTTTTGAGCGAGGAGTGAAGATTATAGGTGCTACAGCACACTTTGTGACAGATGATTTGGATGAAGGTCCAATTATTGCCCAAGATGTTATACCTGTTAACCATCGTTTTGAGTGGCGTGATATGCAAAAAGCTGGACGTGATGTCGAGAAAACAGTACTTGCCCGTGCATTAAACTTTATACTTAATGACAGGGTTTTTGTTCATGGAAATAAAACAATAGTGTTTTAATAATTTGCTATTTAGTATTAATCTTAAAGTATTGTTGTATTATAATACGTTAATTTATATTAAAAGTTATTTGAAATAGGAGATATGATTTATGAAAAAAGAGATTCAAACAGCCAATGGAATATTTACTTATGAACCTGTTGAGCTTTATGTAGGAAAAAAAGTTTTAGACCCAGTGATTAGTAAAGAGAACTTACTTGATTTTAAAAAGGTAATGGATAAACATAAGATTCATTATGGCTTATGGTTTGGTACTCTTTTAGGGGCTATTAGAGAAAATGGCTTTATTGAGCATGATGAAGATACAGATATTTTTGTATTAGAAGAAGATAAAGAAAAAGTCTTTAATGCTCTTAATGATTTTGAAGCGACTGGTTTAAAAGTTGTACGCTACAGTGATAAAGGTGAATATATATCTTTTATGCGAAATAATGATTATATAGATATATATTTTTATAGTAAAGCATTAAATCAAAGAGTTACTGTTGATAATGGTATAGATGGTAAATACTTAGAGTCTGTAGAGATGATAGATTTTTTAGGTACAGAGTTTCCTGTACCAAATAATCCAAAAGAAGTTGTAAAGATACTTTATGGTGAGAATTGGCATGTTCCTATAAAAAATTCTAAACCACAAAATATTTCAACCATTCATTCACTCAAAAATGTATTATTAAAATTACCAATCTTACCTACTATCTATAAAAAACTAAGAGGTTAAGCAAAGAATATTTTTTTATCTACTAGATTTTGGTATAATAAATTTAAAAATATAAAGCCATACATGTATAAAAAAAATAATAAAATTTCTATTGAATCTTACCTTAACCTCTCTGAACTTTTAAAAGAGTATAGAGGGACGCACGAAGAGAATAGGCTTTTTGCACTTAAGCATAAAGCCTTGTTACAAAATCCTAGGCAGATACTGCTTAAATGGATGGAAAAAAATAGTTTTAGAAAAAGTAAAAAAACTGAAACTCAAACACTTTTACAAAAGTTTTCTACTTTGAGTAATTTTATAGGACTTTTTTCCTTAATTTTTGGATTTTTGGCTGGTTTAGGGCTACTAAGTTATAGTGGTCATGCTCCTGTTAATGTCATTTACTATCTTCTATTTGCAATGGTTATTCCTCTTTTCTCTATGATTGTCTCCATTGTCTCACTATTCAGCTCTGGAGCAGCTTTCAATGTATTTTCACTATTCTTCCCTCTACATTGGATTGAGACTGTTTTAAACTTTTTCTCATTTAAAGATAAAATAGATACTTTTAACACTCTTTTTTCTGATGAACTAAAAAAATGGATGTTTATGAGTAGACTACAACTTTTTTCGTTGCTTTTTTCCATAGGACTTCTTTTTGCTCTTTTGGTCATAGTTGTTTCAAAAGATGTTGCTTTTTCATGGAGTACAACACTCAATGTAAGTGATATCGATTTTTTTAAACTTTTAGCTTCTATAGGGTTTCCATGGGGACATACTCTACCTTCTGCTATTCCTTCTGTCGAACTTATTGAGATGAGTCACTACTATAGACTGGGTGAGAACCTCAACACTCAAATGATACAAAATGCAGATAAACTGGGTGCTTGGTGGAAGTACTTGGCAATGGTTACACTTTTTTACGCTATTTTCTTACGTTTTTTACTCTGGTTGGCAACGCGTTATGGTTTCCAAAAACAACTGAAAAAAGATTTCTTAGAGCTTGATGGAGTAGAAAAGTTATTAAGAGAATTTAACACACCTTTTGTCTCGACAGAGTCTCCTAAAGAGGAGAAGCATTTAGAGATTGTAAAAGAGAGTGATGAGCAAGTAGCACATGCTGTGGCAAAAGTTTATGAGACAATTATTGGTTGGAACTTTTCAAAAGATGAAATTTTACTGCTTAATGATGCAAAGGGTGTTTCCTCTTCAAATATACGTACAGTAGGGGGGAACAACTCTTTTTCAGAAGACCAAAAAATTGCCAAAGAGGCAAAATCTGAAGTGATTTTATATGTCAAGTCATGGGAGCCTCCTACCATGGATTTTGTAGATTTTTTAGAGGAACTTTTAGCTAATGACAATGTTACTGAAATTCAAGTTTATCCACTAGGTACGGTAGGGCGAAACTATGAGAGCGATGAGCGAGAAGTAGCCATATGGAAACGAAAAATACAAGGTTTAAAATCTAAAAAGGTATGGGTTATAGATGTATAGTAGCCAAGAATCTTTAAACAATGACTACCCTAAGTTTGCTGTAGTAGGTCACCCTAATAAAGGAAAAAGTTCCATCGTCTCCTCTTTGGCACTTGATGACTCAGTACAGATAGGTGATACACCAGGAACCACGCAAGTAAAACGAGGCTTTCCTTTAAAAGTAGATGGTAAGATTATCTATGAGCTTTTTGATACTCCTGGTTTTCAAAGAGCCAGACGAGTTTTGTCATGGCTTAATGAGCAAGAACCTGTATCTGCTGATAAAAAGGGTGATGTAGTTCGAGCATTTATCGCTGTACATCGAGATGATGAACGTTTTATAGATGAGATAGAACTGCTTGAACCTATTATGAATGGGGCAGGAATTATCTATGTGGTTGATGCCTCTAAACCTTATGGTTCCGAATATGAGACAGAGATGGAGATTTTACGTTGGTGTGGGCAACCCTCTATGGCTATTTTGAACCTTATTGGAGAAGAGGATTACACAGAACAGTGGAAAAGTGCTTTGGGTCACTACTTTAGAATGGTAAGAACCTTTAATCCCATAAAAGCAACATTTAGAGAGCATATAGAGCTGTTAGATAGCATGTCACAACTCAAAGAGGAATGGACAAAATCTATTAAGGTAGCCATAAAAGTTTTAGAAGATTTACAAGACCAAAAAATAGAGCAGACAGTAGACTCTATAGTCTCCAATATGCTTAAAACACTCTCCTATGTTCACAGACAAAAGATAGTGGGTGAATCAGCAACTACTGATGAGGAAGAGAAGTCAAAACTCTCTTACCGAGAAAAGATAATAAAATTTGAAAAAGAGCAAGAGAAAAATATAGAGAGCATTTGGAACCATAGAAGTATAGAAAAAATTGAAAACATGTTGGTTTTAGATAATGTAGGGCTTTTTTCAAAAGAGAGTGCTTCTATTTTTGGGCTAAGCCAACAACAGCTCATTATTACAGGTGCTTCTGCTGGTGCTATGGGTGGTTTAGGTATCGACCTGCTTTTAGGTGGTGGTAGTCTCTTTTTAGGTTCACTCATCGGTGGAGCTGTAGGTGGAGTAGGGGCGATGATAGGCTTTGATAACCTCTACGAGGTAAAAGTTTTAGGGCAAAGCATAGGAAAAAGAGAACTAAGTGTGGGTCCTATGCAGAACTTAAATTTCCCCTATATACTGCTAGGACGTTCTCTCTACCATGCATCAGTTATTGCTAAACGCTCACATGCTATGAGAGGTGATATTAACTTAGAGCAGGAAGAGTTTTTAACCGAACAGATTATAGACAGTGAGATGCGTAAAACTTTAGAGAAAGTCCATGTCTCTTTACGAAAAGGAGAGGAACCTAAAGAGGAAGATTTAAAAGCTTATAAGAAGGTTTTAAAAGAGAGCTTTTTAGGGTTGTTGTAGGGTGGTGTAGTCCCCGACTACACCAACAAAATCAAAATGGCATAAATTAATACCAATCATCCATAACACAGTGTAGTCGGGGATTACACTCTACGAAACGAATTGCTTAAAAGATTTTTCCAATCCCTGTCAAAACAAGAACAGTAAGCATTCCTCCTGCTATTCCTGCGATAACATCGTCACCCATTACTCCTAGTCCACCTTTAACCTTTTGGTCAATGGTTCCTATGAATGAAGGTTTCCAAATATCAAAAAGTCTAAAAGCTGCAAATGAACCTACTATGGCAAGTTCTGTAGCGTAAGGAAATTCTAATGATTTAGCTGTAGCTAGTGCCATCATCAGGGCTATCCACATACCTGCTACTTCGTCTATGACAATGCTTTTGTCATCATGAGTTCCTGTCTCTTTTTCATATTTATTTATCTCAAATATACCTATGATGGTAATGGCAAGGGTAATCATGAAAAGAGTAGCAATAGGCATCACTTGAAGTAGAAGAACACCTACTATAAGTGCAGCTAGAGAACCTGCAGTTCCTGGAGCCTTGGGTGCTAAGCCCGAGCCTCCAAATGTTATAAAAAATCTGTTTAGTGTCATTGTTTATCCTGTTGTTAGGTCAACGAAGTTGTTTGATAAAGATTCATTAGGTTAATATAGAAATCCTCTTCATTATGCTCTTCTATTAGACCATCATTTGGCATAAGTGAATCATAAAGTCCTTGAAGATTTTCAAATCTATCAGGGAATAGGGCATTTAATACACTTGCTGATACTTCTCTTCTAACCAAAACAGATGGAGGCATCATCCCTTCTTTTATAAGTTCTAAAATAGAGGGCGTATGATAGTGTATATGGTGGTGCTGTCCATGAGGACAAGTACTCTTACTCACCAAGGTTCTACACTTATTACAGTAAACGTATTGTTCTACGGTTGTAATCTCTATTTTAATATCTTTTGAGGTATCAAAGATAGAGTTTAATTTATCCTTATCATAGTGCAACCCTAAACCTGAGTGATGGTTCCCAATAATTAGACGTGTACAACCATAGTTCTTTGCAACCAAGGCATCAAGTACAAGTTCATTGTACCCAGCAAAGATGTACGAGTTTTCTAAAGGAACAACTATCACTCTATTTTGTGGTAAAAAGTTCTCTATAAATGTAAAGAGTGCTTCATGTCGTATATCATATCGAAGAGTATTTCCCTGAAATGGTTTTAGTAAAAAGAGTACCACAAGGTCTGACTTATCAAGTGCTTGACGAATCATTCTTTCATGAGCCCTATTTAAAGGGTTTGCAGTCAACATTAAGGAAGAAATAGTTTTTGCACCTTTCTCTTTTATCATTGCTTGAACCTGTTTTTTAGAACCAGCTATGAGTGGATACGTGACTGTATATTCACCACAAACAGCGATTTTACCAAGTCTTCCTATGGTACTTTTTACACCAGGGTGAGAGGGGTCAGATGTTCCAAAGATACAGTTAAGTCTTTGATTTATATCAATATCAAAAGTTTCATCAACGACTAATGTTCCTACAACTTTTTCTTGATGTACCAATTCTAAAATATCACCTTTAGATACTGATTTTAAACAAGCCTCATTTCGTTTACCACTTGGTGCTAGGACAAAAGAGAAAGGGAAAGGAACACCTTTATACATTTTTGTTTTAGCAACTTCCATAGCTTCTGCTTTGTTCATCAATTTTGTTACTGGAGATATAAGTCCCTCTTGTACCAATGCTAAAGTAGAAAGAGCCTCTGCATCGAGGTATATCTGACTATTTTTTCTTGAAGATGCCATACTTTTTCCTTTTTTCCCATAAACTTTTTCTTGAAATTCCTAATTTTTTAGAAAGTTCTGTATCGGGGTATTGGTATTGAAAGTTATTAACAATAAACTTAACATAATCATCAATAGTCAAAATCTCATTTTGGTCATAGAGCTTGTTGTCCGTATTAATCTCTATGGTTGGATAAGGAGTTTCAATCTCTGATGTGGTTGACATAATAAACTGACGATTTTCAAGCAGTGTAAAAAGTTGTTCTCTTTCTGCTTTTTTCAGTGTTTGTAAATCAGAAACATAGAGAATGTACTTAGGGTTGGCATTCTCTATTTTACTTTTCCACTCTTTTGAATTGAGGGGAACAAAAACAAGTACTCTATTTTGTACTTTTGCATATTCAAATGCAAGTTTATCGATGAGTTTAACATAGTTGGTTTGAACCACAAGAGGTGTTGTTATTTTATTAATATCATCTTTTATAACAATATCTTGAAGTAGATATTCATTGTACTCTTTATAAAGGTTTTTATACTTTTTCAGTGTTTGATACTCTTTATAGTGTTCAATCTTCCTCTGTAACTCTTCTATCATAAAAGGTTTAACAATGTAGTCGTTGGCTCCAAGTTTAAGTGGGGCAGCAACAGTGTCATTATTAATATAAGAGACCATTAAAATAATGATTTTCTCTTTATATTTTGTAATGAGAGAGTTAAAGTTTTGACCAGGTAGATTGGTGGAAAGAAGATATGCATCTCCTGTACTTGTTGCAATAGCTTCTTTAATGGAGGAGTAAACCTCAGTTTCATATCCACTCTGATTAAGCTTTGTCGATATACTTTGAGCCAGATATAGCTCGTTTTCAATTATGGTAATTTTCATGTTGTGTCCAATCATAATAGTATAGGGTTGCAACAGCTTCAACAGCTACTCCCTCTTTTCGTCCAATCCAGCCAAGCTTTTCAGCTGTAGTTGCTTTAATATTTACAAGGTTTGGAGTTAAGTTGAGTAGTGTTGCTAGTCTAAATCGCATTGTTTTTTTATAGTTTAACAGTCTTGGTGTCTGTGCGATGATGGTTAAATCAACATTTCCTATCACATAACCAAGGTCTGATAACCTTTTCACAGTATCCTTTAAAAGTTCTTTTGAGTCAGCACCTTTGTACTCATCTGAGGTATCAGGGTAAAACTCACCAATATCCCCTAAACCAGCAGCTCCTAATAGTGCGTCGATAAGAGCATGAATAGCGACATCCCCATCACTATGTGCCTTAAAGCCAAAGCTTGACTCTATCTCCACACCACAAAGTACCATCTGTTTCCCCTCTTCAAAAGGGTGAATGTCTATACCAAAACCTGTTAGGGCTCTGCTTGATGGTCGCTTTATGCAGGGAAGCTTTTTCAGGTCTTCAACAGTAGTTAGTTTATGTGCTTTGGTTGAACCTTCAACAAAAATAACCTCTCCTCCTTGAGAAGCTATGGCTGAACTGTCATCGGTAAACTCTTCATTACTCTCTAGTGCTTTTTTCAATGTAGTGGTACAAGAGAGTTGAGGGGTTTGGATGATTTTTGTTTTTTCCCTATCTATTGGTTCTCCTTCCAAATAGAGTGTGTCAACCATTTTAAGTGTAGGAACAACACATGCTTTGTTCTTTTTTGCTAAAATTACACGTTTTATCATCTCTGAATCGAGACAACAACGAGCAATATCAGAGACAAGAACAAAAGGTGTAGAGACTTTTTCAAGTGCATTTTTCAGGGACTCTTGACGGCTTGAACCCCCAAGAACAAAGCTATGCTCAGAAAAATTTGACATAGAGTGAATATCATCTTGCGATGATACTATAATGGTCTCTTTAAAGTTATAAACATCCTGAAAGTTGTTGGTTACTTGTAGCCAAAGTGGTGTAAAACCACTCCATAACCACTGTTTTTTCGGGGGTAGAGCAAATCGTGAGGCTGAACCAGCACCCAAAAGTATCAGTGTGATTTCTGACAAATAAAACTCCTTTATAAGATAAAATGTAACTATATTATACATGGGTTCCCTTTGGTAACACTTTAATACTGTTACTTTTTGACACCTATTGGTGAAAATTTAGAAGAAACTGTTTATGTATATTTTTATCTGTTTTAATGTGATTTTAACACCACTAAAACTGCTAAATTTTATATCTATAGTGTTAATTTGTAATAATATTCAATATTGTCATGAAAACTGATGCCAAAAAGGAGTCCCAACTGTAGGAGTAGAAGGACTAGCAAACTCACGTTTTTGCATAGTTCCTGCTTCATACCCTAAACGCCCTGCAATGGTAGCGTACTTAAATGCCTTTGCCATTTTAACAGGGTCTTGGGCTAAGGCAATAGCAGAGTTTAGTAAGATTCCATCATAACCTAACTGCATCGCCTCTACTGCGTCGCTTGGTTTTCCTATTCCTGCGTCTACTATTAACTTTAACTCTGGAAACTGCTTTCTAATGGCTTTTAGATTGCTTGGATTCATAAGCCCTTGTCCTGAACCAATTGGTGAACCCCATGGCATTAAAATCTTACACCCTACATCGGCTAAACGTTTTGCGACTACTAAGTCATCGGTAGTGTAGGGGAAGACTTCAAATCCCTCTTTTACAAGTATTTCAGCAGCTTTGACAGTCTCAAATGGGTCAGGTTGTAGGTTATATTGGTCACCTATGACCTCTAGCTTTATCCAATTTGTCTCAAAGACCTCTCTTGCCATTTGGGCTGTTGTAATTGCCTCTTTGGCAGAGTGACACCCTGCTGTGTTTGGAAGAACATTAATATTTAGCTCTTTAATAATCTCCCAAAAGTTATTACCCCCACCTTCTCCTGCTGATTGACGACGAAGTGCAACGGTGACTATCTCGGCTTCGCTCTCTTTGATTGCCTCTTCCATATTGGCAGGACTTGGGTAGAGTGCTGAACCTATAAGCATTCTACTTTTTAAGGTTTTCCCCCCAATCTCCCACTCATCACTCTTAACTCTTAACTCTTCACTCTTCATTCTAAATTATCCTCCTTGAACAGGTGCTAAAATGTCTATGGTGTCACCATCTTTTATAATGGTCTCCTCATACTTTGCAATAGGTACAAATGTGGTATTTATGGCTACTGCAAAACCTTTTGTTTTGTAGTTTAAAGCCTCTATCATTTGAGAGACATTTAGACCCTCTTGTAGCTCTTTTATTTCACCGTTTACTGAAACTTTTATCATGTTTGTCCTTTTTTTGTTCGGTGCTACCGAACCTACATTTTATTGATTTTGAATGACGTAGGTTCGGTAACACCGAACATTATTTACGATTTATAAATCCCCTCATTTAATGCTTTCTCCACCACAGCAGGTGCTAACAGATATCCATGTCTATAAAGCCCATTAATACGCGTTAACCCCTCTTCATTCTCTATACGAGGTAAATTATCTCTAAATGCAGGTCGACAGTTAGTCTCTGTATTAACCACACGTGCCTCTCCAAACTCTGGGTGAACCGTAAAGAGAGCAGAGAGTAGTTCTAAGTTTGAACGCACGGAAATAGGCGACATATCTTCTGTCTCTATCTCACTTGCTCCAATAATATAACGTTTAGAGTCAGGAGTTTGTGAGATTTTACACTCTTTACAATACTCCAAATCTATCCCTTCACACCCATTTCCACGAGGGACAATATAGATTTTATAGCGTGGGTGGAGCAGACGAGTAGGGCGTTTAATATCTATCTCTTTAGACTCAACCCAAATCACTTCACCTCTAACTCCTCTTAAATCTTTAAAATACTCTTTTGCACCCAAACCACGAGAGTCAAAAACCCAGTCAAAATGCTCTGCTTTACCATCAATATATATGGTTTTAGGCTCTAGTTTATCTACTTTGGTAAACTCTCTCCATGTAACATTTGGGTTCATGTCAAAGTAGTTAGTCGAAAAGGCAATAAAACGTTGAGAGTCTACATGCCCTTCATCTTTTATGTAAAATGAGTGTTGATGTTGAGCAAGGTCAGGCTCTAGTTTGGCTAAGGCTTGGCTATCTATTAGCTTAATCTCTTTTGCCTCTTCTACTTTACTTTTTAGTGTTCCAATAAAATGGTCAAGTTCGCTAACATCTTGTGGGTGGGCAGTGATGATAGTTCCTAACTCTTTAAAACCATCATAAACACCAACCTCTCTCATTAAATCGTTCCACAACTCAATAGAGCGTTTTCCATACTCAAAAATCTCCGATTCAGC
>JALXFN010000143.1 GCA_027068975.1 Campylobacteraceae bacterium
CTATAGGTTTAGACATATAGTTGAAAAAAAGATTAATGATATAAATAGTGTTCAATACATTTTAAATTCAGAAGCCCCTTACCAATATGGGAGTATTGATAAAAAATCCTTGATTAGAAGGTTTTTTAAAGATGATATTGGAGATGTATTTATTCAAGTTATAGTATATTTTTTAAGTTTTACAAATTTAATTATGAGTTTACCTATAAAAGCTTTTTTTCTTTTTAAAAATAGAGAACCTCTTTCTTTATTATTTAAAAATTATTTAATTGAGTTTGCAGATGGTACAGCATGTATAATAAATATTTATAGTGAAAGTAATTATAAAAAAATTTATTATATTTTAGAAAAAAATCAAATTAAAATAGATGATATTGTTAAATTATCTATATATTTAAAACAGGAGAAATAAAATGGCATTAAATAAAAGGGGACAGGCTACTTTAAATATAATTCTAATCTTCATTATTTGTGTTTACTTAGCGTGAATGGTATGAGTGCTAGGGGTTATGAGGGAGTTAATGCTCTTTTAGATATTGAGAAATTTTGGTAGTTGGGGTTTTATAGGTGTTCCCACGTACAACGTAGGAACTAGTTAAAGATTATCAGCATTTTGTGAAGAAGTAATTACTCCAACTCCTCTAACCAAATCTTCACATCTGCATCACTTGGCATTCTCCAGTCGGCTCTGGGGCTGAGGGAGATGCTTCCTACTTTTGGACCATCGGGTATACAGGAGCGTTTGAACTGTTGGGTGAAAAAACGCCATAGGAACTTTTTGAGCCATTTTTTAATGGTTGCTTCATCGTACTTTTTAGAATCTTTAAAAGCATGGTTGGCTAGAAAAAGAATCTTTTTAGGCGTTGCTCCATATTTAATGAAATGGTATAAAAAGAAGTCATGTAGCTCATAAGGTCCAACTATGCTCTCTGTCTCTTGGACTATCTCGTCACCTTTATGTGGGAGGAGTTCAGGGCTTATAGGGGTATCTAAAATATCGTCTATAATATGGGCAATGCTTTCATTACTTTTAAAATACTCTATCACATACTTTATGAGTGTTTTAGGAATAGAAGAGTTAAGGGCATACATACTCATATGGTCGCCATTGTAGGTACTCCAACCCAAAGCTATTTCACTTAAGTCACCTGTGCCTATAACCAAACCACCTTCACGGTTGGCTGTGTTCATAAGTATAGAAGTTCTAGCTCGTGCTTGTACATTCTCATAGGTTACTGAGTGGTCATCTACCTCGTGTCCTATGGCTTCAAACTCAGTTAGGGCTAGTTTTGTAATATCTACCGTTCTAAGTGTTACTCCTAACGCTTCACATAGCTCTACTGCATTGTTTTTAGTTCTGCTTGTGGTTCCAAATCCTGGCATAGTAATAGCTATAATATCTTCTACATTCCAGTTCATTATCTCAAACGCTTTATGGGTAGAGAGTAGGGCAAGGGTAGAGTCTAGCCCTCCTGATATTCCTATGAGAGCTTTTTTTATCTGTGCATGAGTCATACGCTTTATAAGTGCATGAGCTTGTATATTGACTATCTCTTCACATCTATGGGTCTTTTCTTGGTAAACAGAAGGGACAAACGGCATAGGGTTTATAAAACGTTTAAGCCCTTTTATGGTTGGTGTAGAGGCAATAGTAACTTTTCTAAACTCGGTCATCTCTTCATCGCTATAGCTTGATTCCGAGAGTCGTTGAAAGTTTAAGCGTTGCAAGTCTAGGTCAGCAGTGATAAGTGAGTTTTCCATAGAAAAACGCTTGTTTTGGGCTAGGGTAGAACCATATTCACTAATGATGCTATGCCCTCCAAAAACGGTGTCGGTTGTAGACTCACCTACACCTGATGAAGTGTAGACATAAGCTCCCATACATCTAGCACTTTGGGTTCGTACCAACTCTTCACGATACTCTGCTTTCCCTATAAGTTCATTACTCGCACTTAGGTTAAAGATGATATTTGCACCATTAATAGACATTTGGTTAGAGGGTGGAGTAATAGCCCAGAGGTCTTCACATATCTCTACTCCAAAAGTTATCTCCTTATTATTACTAAAGAGTAGGTCAACTCCAAAGGGAACCTCTTGACCACATAGAGTTATGGTTTGATTTTTAATATTTCGTCCAGAGATAAAGTGTCGTTTTTCGTAGAACTCTTTTTTATTTGGTAGAAAACTTTTAGGAACAACACCTAAAATGTTACCGTTTTGAATAACTACAGCTGTATTATAGAGTCGTCCATTATGAAGAAGTGCAATACCTATAATGACAATGGTAGAGATATTTTGAGTTCTATGCAATAGAGATTCAAGGGTACTGTTTTGTTGTTCTAAAAGAGTTTGATTGAAAAAGAGGTCAGAGGTTGTATAGCCCGTTAGCGTTAACTCTGGAAATAAAAGAATTGATACATCTTGATTTAAAGCTTGTTGAAGTAATTTTAATAGTTCTTTTGCATTCTCTTGAGGGTTTGTTATGGTGGTTTTATTAATTGCTGAAGCTACCCTATAAAATCCGTGCATGGGTTTCCTTATAAAATAAGACTTTTCGAAGTCTAATTTTAGCTAAAAAAATGAGATTATTGAAGTTTAAAAATTTTGTTGAGATATTTTATGGTATTACTTGAAGTAACTTTAATTCTATCCCATAGGAGTTTTGTATATATTTTATTATTACTAATAGTATACTTTCCACTTTTAGGAAAAGATTGTCCCCATGACTGTTTTTTCTTTAATATATCAAGTAGATTTTTTGATTTAAGTTCGTTTGCTGTTAATGTATCCGTTCTATTTGTATGTAAATAGTAATATTCACCATTTTTAGTTAAAAGTAGAAAATGATAGGAGTCCCCTTTTCTGTCACTTCTATAAACTTTATTATAACTTGGTTCTAGTCTTAATGTATTTTGGGCGTGAAGTATTGAGCTTAAGAAAACTAGAACAAAACTCAAAATTTTCACTATTGTTAATGTTTTTTTCATAGTTCAAGTATAACTAAAAAAATTAAACATAAGTCAATATAAAGGTATAATTATTAAAAAAATATAAAATTTTATATCTAAAAATAACTATGCTAGTTTTTTTATGTTTATGCTAATTATTGCCATAATTATTAATAACATAAATAATTATTTTATTATGGGAGAGGGCATTCCTAAGTGAAATCCTTGTGAATAATCAGCACCTAATTCTTTGACAATTGTGTATATTTCTTCACAATGTATAAACTCTGTAATGGTTTTTTTATTGAGTTTTTTAGAAAAAGAGATGATGGCTTCAGTAATAATATGTGCGTTTTTATCAGTATCAATATTTTTGATTAATGTGCCATCTATTTTAATGAAATCAGCATCAATACTGATAATATGTTCAAAGTTAGCATAGCCTGAACCAAAATCATCAATGGCAATCTTTACACCATGCTTTTTGACATTTTTTATGAAGTTATTAATAATTTTATAGTCTCTAACCTCTTCAGATTCTGTAATTTCAAATATTACACGATGAGAATTTTTATAATTCTTTAGTTTTTCATATATATATTCTGTAATCTCCTTAGAGAGTATATCATCTATGGTAAGGTTAATAGAAAATTCATATTGAGGAAAATCTTGAAAATCTTGAAAAGCTTTTTCTATAACTATTTTTGTCACCTGAGGATATAGCTTAGATTTTTGTGCTATTTCTAAAAAAGTCCAAGTAGGTACAGTATTGCCCTCTTTATCTAACATACGTACCAAGGTTTCATATTTAACTATCTCTCCTGTAGCATTGTCAATAATTGGCTGATAGTAAGTGACGATTCTATCTTCATGAAGTGCCTCTTTTATTTTGTTAATCCACTCTATGTTTTGAGCATAGTTTTCACTTTTTCTCATACTATGCTCAAAGAGTACAAACTTCTTCTTTTGCTTTTGAGCTTTTTTACGTGCAATGTTAGCATAGAGAATAAGGTTCTGATAATTGTCATGTGCATAGTAGTTTGCTGCACCACTAGTTAATGAAATACTTACACGGTTTTGGTCTTTTATTTGTAAAATAGAGATTTGATCTTCGATATTAGATATCAGTTCATCAAAAAAGAGTTGTAGATTAATATTTTTAAAGTAATTATCATTAAATAATAAAACATATTGGTCTGCTTGGAATTTATAAAGTTTAAACTGTTTTGTCTCCTGAAGTTTACGTAGAAGATTAGCAAGATTTATCAGAACACTGTCGCCTATATTGGAGCCATAAAATTCGTTAAATCCAGAAAAATCATCAATGTTCATATAGAAAAGAGTAGGCTTAATAGCTGTTTTCAAATCTTTAACCAATTGGTTTCTGTTAGGTAAACCTGTTAAAAGATCGGTTCTTTGCTTTTTAATCTCCTCTTTACTCTTTTCTAGTTCAGTTATATCATGTCTAACAGCAATGTATTCAATAATTTTTCCATATCTATTTAAAATAGGAAGAACGGTTGCATTAACGATATAGGTACTTCCATCTTTAGCTTTATTGGGAACAATGCCTTTCCATACTTTTTTTGCTTGAATGGTGTCCCACATATCTTTAAATGCTGCTTTTGGTACATCAGGATGTCTTATGATATTGTGTGAACGTCCTAAAAGTTCTTCTTTGGTATAGCCTGAAATCTCACAAAAGAGTTGATTAACATAGGTAATAGTACCTTTAAGGTTTGTTTTAGATACAATGCTACTGTTATCTATGGCTGTTTTGTATCCATCTAAAAAAGAGATGTTTTCATTTAATTTTTCACTCATGGTGTTAAATGCTAAAAGAGCATTACCTATTTCATCTTGTTTTTCTACTTTTAGTTTTATTTTAGTCTGTCCACTTGCAATCATCTCAGATGCTGTTTGTAGTTTCTTTATGTTTCCTGTAATTGATTGATAAAAAGCAACAAAGATATAGAGTGCAATAAATAAAATAGCTAAGAAAAGAAGGAACAGTTCCCATAACTCTTTTTGTAGGTCTGCTTTTAATCCTAAGGTAATCTCCTTGTAGGTATAGACAAGCTTTTCATAAAGCTCTTCTTGTGCTGCCAAATTTGATGATAGATTATTAATAAAAAGTGGATTATTATAGATATTATAATTTTCATTATTTATTAATGAAAGTAGTGTTTCCAATTTATAGGTAACAGCCGTAGTTTTCTCTTCTAATAAAGGGTAGTTGTTAATTTTACTTAAAACTAAGTTTTCTTTTAAATTTAACTTTAAACTGTTTAAATTAATGGTTAGTTTATACAGTAGTTTTGCTCTTTTACTTTTTTCATTTTCATGAACATCACCATAGGATAAATCTTTTAATTCATGTGTAAACTCATATAGATACAATAGTTTAGACTGAAGCATATCTGCTAGGTAGTTGATTTTTAAATTTTTACTTCTTGAAAAGGTAGTTTGATTAGATATGTTTAGAATAGTTTTTATAAGCTTTTCGATTATATCTATATGGGTATTAAAAATTCTTTTTTCAGAAAGTGTAGTGTCAAATTTATCTAAACTAATCATTTCAAGAAGAGAGACAGCTTTGGAAAAATCTGGGTCAGATGTTATGATATCTAAATGAGCAACATCATACTCCATTAAAGAAGTTTTTTGATTGTAAAACTTTTCTTCACTCTCCTCTATATCTTCTTTTAACTCTTTATTCCCATCTAAATACATTTTAGAGAGGCTACGATGATTTTGTACATTTTTAATCATTTTATAGATTATGTCAATATATTCTAAACCTGAAAGACGTTCATTGTATATGTTCCCTTTGTCATAATAGTTCATAAACATAGTACGTGAGGGGAAGAGAAGTAGTATAGACAGTAATAATATGGAGAAAATAATTTTAGATTTAAATGATAGCTTATTCATAACATAAAGGGCAGGAGATAATAATTGTTTAAATGTCATAGCAGTAAACCCATCTTATTTTTTTTAAATATTATATCATAAAAGTTAATACAAATTAATATTTTATATGAATAAAAGTGAATTATGGGTTAAAATGTTATTTTTACTCTCACATTTCTTATGTGAGAGTATTAAAAACTACGATTTAGTTGCTACAACTTCTATAGATAAAATGTCGTCTTCTTGTGCAATACTATTAAGTACTGCAAAACTTTCAGCATCGTCAAGCTCAATAGCTCCAAATACAGTATGAACACCATCTAAGTGAGGAGTTGGTACAAAAGTAATGAAAAACTGACTCCCACCTGTGTTTGGTCCAGCATGTGCCATAGAGAGTGTTCCTCTTCTGTGTGGTTGATGACTTGTGTCTGTTTCACAATCTATTGACCAGTCTGGTCCACCTGTTCCTGGCATACCTCTTGCACCCTCACGTGTATTAGGACATCCACCTTGAGCCATAAATCCGTCAATTACTCTGTGGAATTTTAAACCATTATAAAAACCTGTTTCAGCTAAGTGTGCAAAGTTTGCTACGGTGTTTGGTGCGTCTTGAGTATAAAGTTTAACCCAAATAGTCCCTTTTGATGTATTGATTTTTGCATAGTTATAGGTATCCATAATATCTTGAGGTATATCGTATCTTTTTGACATGTTAATCCTTGATTTTAATAATTTGGGTAGAATTATATCAAAAATTATTAAGGGGCATATTACATGGAATTATGTGTAGCATTAGACTTACCATCAGCAGAAGAGAACTTGGCTTTAGCCGAGTCGTTAAAGAGTCATAACATCTGGATGAAAGTAGGGTTCAGAGCCTACATTAGAGATGGTAAACCTTTTATAGAAGCACTAAAAAAGATAAACCCTGAGTTTAAAATATTTTTAGACCTAAAACTCTATGACATTCCTAACACCATGGCAGATGCAGCCGAAGAGATAGCCAAACTGGGTGTCAATATGTTTAACATCCACGCTTCAGCAGGAGCCATAGCTATGAACACTGTTATGGAGCGTCTTTCGACTTATGAAAATAGACCTTTGGTTTTAGCTGTAACAGCCTTGACCTCTTTTGATGAAGAGAACTTTTCCCTCATTTATGAAAAGGGTATTGATGAAAAAGCAGAACAGTTTGCTAAAATGAGTCATGAAAATGGTCTCGATGGTGTGGTCTGTTCTACCTTTGAAAGCAGAGCTATTAAAAATGCTACTTCAGATAAATTTTTAACACTTTGCCCAGGCATAAGACCTTTTGGTGAAGATGCAGGTGACCAGCAGAGAGTGGCGACTTTAGAAGTAGCTACAGAGGAGGGGGTAGACTTTCCTGTAATAGGAAGACCTATCTACAGAGATGAAAACCCAGTCCAAAAAGTAGAGAAGATTTTAGAGCTTATTTAGCATATTTCATGGACTAAAGTTCATGCTCCTAAAACATTCAATATGTAAATTAGTTAATCAAAAAGGTTATTGAAAAACTCTTTAACCTTTTTCTGCTCTTCTTTACCTATCCCCAACTCTTTAAGTGTATCGCTATGCTTCTCTATGGCTCTGTTTACCTCTCGTTGAATAAACTTAGAAGAGTCTATGCTAATTTCAGGGTCAGAGATATTTCCAACTATTTTACCTCCTACATCTTTGTCTTTAACCTCTATGGTGTAGTGTGCATCTATGTGGTTCTTGTTCATCTCTATAGAGGCTGGTGAGATATTTATACGTGTTTTACTGTTTTTAGCTATAAAGTTAAAATCAATATGTTCCTTTATTATAGTAGCTGAAAGGTTGCTCTCTTTAAATTTCTCTTTGGTTAGGTCAAGACCATTAAAGTTTTTGACCAGTTCTATAAAGTCATTGGGCAAAAGTTGAGCATCAAGCAGTGTACTAGTTAGAACCCCTCTTTTCTCTACTAAGTTATACTCACCTTCACCTATAACCGATGCTTTAAAAACAGATGGGTAGTGAAGCATGGTCATAATTTTCTCTACCGAGAGTCTGTCCATCTGCATGGTAAAGTGGTTGTTTTTTAGTTGAAATTCCAGCTCCCCATCTAAATCTTCTGTTTTCCCTGTAACCGTAGTCTCATTAGCATTTTGTTTCACTTCACCTCGTAAAAACATAGAGCCATAGAGTTTCTGTTTGGTTATGGGTTGTAGTTTGCTTAGGTCACTGATGTTTATGTCGTAAGCCATTTCAAGCTCTTTGTTTGAAACACTGTAGCTCCCCACAGCATGACCCACTGCATTGACTGGTTCTTTTAGCTTTATATCTTTGTATTTAAAATCTTTAATAGCCAGTTGGTAGTTGAGGTCAAAACTTTGCATAAGCAGTGAGTAGCTCCCTGTTACGTCTATGGTAGAGGTATCATTGTAGACGAGGGAAGCCTCTATATTATTTATGTCAACAGTAAAGTGCTCAATAACGACATGTTCCCCTTCATCTAACTGTTTGTTTATAAAGCTCTCCAACTGTGGCTTGGCTAATGCATTTCCTTTGTCGTTAAAGAGTAAAAATGAGATGACTATAACGATAAGAAGTAGAAGAAGATAAAAGTTAGTTTTCATGGGTTGACCTTTTTTATGTGCTTTGGTGATTGGTATTATAATATAAAAAGATATTAGACTTCTTGCATAATCCTATAAATATCTATATTCTTTATTGCACATCATATTTCATTGAATATCCTCTTGACTTAGCTAAGGCTAGGACTTCGAGTCTATTCAATAAAATCTAATGTACACTAAAAAATATTTATAAAATATAGGGTTATGCAAGAAGTCTATTAGGTGATTTTAAAATTTTGTGAAGTGAATATTTTTAGTTTTTTGATATTTTTTTCTTTTAAATATTTAATAATAGTATTTTTTGATTGGAGATTGTAGGGAATTTCATTATAATGGATGTCAAAAATTTCAAAAAAGGAAAACCTTGAAATATTTTGAACTGATATGCACGGCATATATAAAAAGAGATATAAGCTTCAAAGATAGCTTTGAAGTGATATCGAAATACATAAGTTTCTCTATGGCTCAAAACCAAGAGCTAAAAGTGTTACATGAAAAAAAGCGAGTCTACAAGTATTATACTTTTGGAAACTTTTACCCCATAGAGAAAGAGAGAGTCTATAAAAAAGGCAACAGCTACCAATTTAGACTACGCTCACCCAACGAATCTTTTATAGATAATCTTTCACAAACGCTACGACAAAACATCGACAATCCACACTTTTTAACAGTAGAAGTAAGTAAACGAGCTATAAAACAGTTTTTTATCTCAGAACTCTACTCTGCTACCCCTGTAGTTGTGACAGTTGACAGAGGAGTTTTTTGGACAATAGAGCGAGACGGTGACATTATGAAGCTTCAACGGCTTTTGCATGACAACTTAGAGAAGAAGTATTTTGACTTTTATGGAGAAAAGCTAGAGCCTGAACAGAACTTTGTTCAACTTTTAGAGATAAAAAATCGTGTTCCACAGAGCATCTGGACAAGTAAAGATAAGAAGAGTTTTAGGTTTTTTGGTAATAAGTTTCGCATCGTTCCACATGAAGATGAGGTTTCTCAGAAGTTAGCATTTTTGGCTTTGAGTTGCGGACTTGGTGAGAAGAATTCGTTTGGGGGAGGGTTTTGTATTGCTAGGGGGATTGGGGTATGATTAAAGAGATTGTGGAGTTTATAGATAAAAATCCAAATATTGAAGACTACTTCATTCAAGATGAGGTAAGTAGTTCTTATCTTCATTACTATATAAAAATTAAAGATAATATGGTTTGTAGAGATTTACTAGATATTGATAACTTAGATAGTGATTTAAAAGAGACTTTAAAATATATGACCTATTATCAAAAAGGAATGCATAACAAATATCTTGATAAAAATAAAGGGCTTGGTGGAAGTTCTCCTTATATATTGACTATTAAGATTTTCTATAACAGAAAAGATGAAAATGAAACCATCACAACTAATTTGAATTATAAAGCAAATA
>JALXFN010000144.1 GCA_027068975.1 Campylobacteraceae bacterium
TCCCTACCCATTCACCTAAAGCTTTTAAACTACCCTAATCTATTTACTTCTTATTAACGAGCTAAAGAGTACAATGGACTCATTATTCTATATAGGAGAAGTTATGAGAGAAATTGAATTTGACGATATTGTCAAAGCTATAAAAAACATGATTATGCATTGTGGGACTGACCTACCACAAGATACGTATGATGCCTTACAAAAGGCTATGGAGGAGGAGAAATCTCCTGTAAGTAAAGAGGTAATTCGCCAAATACTTGAAAATGCAAATATTGCAAAAGATGAGAAGCGTCCACTCTGTCAAGAT
This sequence comes from Campylobacteraceae bacterium, assembly GCA_027068975.1. Classification (GTDB taxonomy): domain Bacteria; phylum Campylobacterota; class Campylobacteria; order Campylobacterales; family Sulfurovaceae; genus UBA1140. The sequence goes on from JALXFN010000144.1 coordinate 308, forward strand.
ACGGGTCTAGCTGTCTTTTTTGTAAAGGTTGGTGATAATGTTCGTGTTAAAGGTGGTCTTTTAAAAGATGCTATCAACAAGGGAACAGAAGAGGGGTATAGAGATGGGTACTTAAGAGCCTCTACCTGTGAACCATTTAGCCGTCTAAATCTAAAAGATACTGTAGGGTATAACTTACCTGCTATTATTCACTTTGACATTGTAGAGGGAGATAAGATAGAGATTGAGTACGCTGCAAAGGGTGGTGGTTCAGAGAATGTATCTCGTGCAAGAGTCTTCCCTCCTGCTGCTGGAAAAGATGGTATTGTAGAGTATGTTAAAGAGGTTATCTCTGATGCAGGTGGAAACCCTTGTCCTCCAATTACAGTGGGTGTTGGAATTGGTGGTACATTTGAAAAGGCTGTTATTAGCTCAAAACATGCTCTATTTAGAGATTTAGAGACAACTAACCCTGACCCTGAGATGGCAGAACTTGAAGAGCGTATCCTTACAGAGATAAACAACCTTGGAATTGGAGCAATGGGTATGGGTGGAACTAAAACAGCCTTAGCTGTTCATATTGAGTCTAATCCATGTCATATTGCTTCACTCCCTGTTTCAGTTAACGTTCAGTGTCACTCATCAAGACATACTCATATTACAATATAAGGAAAATAGATGGCAACTTACAGATTAACAACCCCACTAACTTCTGAAGATACAAAAAAGCTTGTAGCTGGAGATACAGTGCTTCTAAATGGTACTATCTATACAGCTAGAGATGCAGCACACAAAAGATTGGTAGATTTAATAGAGGCAGGAGAGGAGCTTCCTTTTGATTTGGAGGGCTCTGTAATCTACTTTGTAGGACCTACTCCTCCAAAGCCAGGAGACCCAATTGGTAGTGCTGGACCTACAACATCTTATAGAATGGATTCATATTCACCTACAATGCTAAAGCATGGCTCAAAAGGTATGATTGGTAAGGGTAAACGTAGCCAAGAGGTAAAAGATGCTTGTGTGGCTTACGATGGTATCTATTTTGGTGCAACAGGTGGAGCGGGTGCTTTACTTGGTAAACAGATTCGTTCAGCAGAGGTTATTGCCTACCCAGAGTTAGGGCCAGAAGCAGTAAGAAAGATTACAGTAGAAGATTTTCCTGTAACCGTAGTCAACGACACAAAAGGTAATGACATTTACCAGATGGGTCGCGAACAGTATGAAGTAAAGTCTTAGGACTTTACTAAATTAATACAATGAAAAACTTAGAAAATACTCAACTTGAAACCCTATTAGATATTATAGGTTCTAGCTCTACACCTTCACTACAAATAGCACATTTTTCAGAAGGTGGAGAGGTTCTAGTTGATAAATTAGAAGCGTATTGCTTAAGCAAAAAATATGATTATCACCTAAAATGTACAGATAAAGAGTTTTATGAATTAATGGCTAAAAAGTTTATAGATAAAGAGCATATTGTTGTGACTCATTTCTTTTTACAGCGTAGGTCTTATCTTATTCAAGCACGAGAGTACAATTTTCTTTTTGTTACTACCAATATTGATAAAGAGACTAGAGGTGAGTTTTTAAAACGCTCTCATAAAATTATAAGAAGTGCAGGAAGTATTATTATTTTTGTACCTAAAAAAGATTATGATGAACGAGATAACTGGGTATATCATTTAGAAGAAAACTTATATGTCTCTACAAGTGTTATAGATAATCTCTTTGAACATTACGATGTTATTATCTCTCGAAAAATGCATGGATGGGGAGATTAAATAAATCTCCTTACTCTTATACTACTCACACTGAGTAACAATCTGTCCTACAAGGTCTATAAAGACAGACTGAGTTCGTCCATCAATATCTTTGTCAATTACTGTACGAGAAATCTCTTGCTCTAACTCATCATCTAAACCTCGCTCCTCTAACATTCTCTCAGCAACTGCCAATCGTCTAAAGACTCTTTCTAACTCTTGTTCTACAATGTTTTGATTGGCTGTTTTAGCAATTTCAAAGTAGCTTGATTGTGGGCTTCGCCCCCAAAAATCTCCTCTTACATCTCCGTAATCATCATCTTCATCAGTATAGTTACTCATGGTATTTTCCTTTAGTAATTTTTTTTATTATAACCAAAGAAGATTACATCATTGCTAAGAAAAATGAAAAAATAGGATTTATAATTTAGGTGGGTAGTTTTAACGATAAAGAGGGTCTATTTCCCTAAAAATAGGGAAATAGGAAAGAAACTAGGCTTTAGCCATAGCCTCTTTTGCATACTTTTGTCCAAGCTCATATGCCAATAGGTTTGGCTTATGGAATCTTTCAGGTACAGCAGCAAGCATGGTATTTTTTAAGGTTTCATCATCAATCAAATTTTGAAAAGTATTGGCAATAGCCAATGCAACAACCGATTGAGTAAGAACAAGTTTTACCTCTTCTTTTGCAATAGTAATAATAGGTATCTCAACGATATTCCATCGTTGTCTATCTTCGTCGCTTGGGTAAACAAGGTTTGGCTCAATAACAATTGTCCCACCATCACGTACACCATTTTTGAAAAGTTGGAACGAAGCATCTGCAACAGAGAGCATAAAGTCAACTTCACCATCAATTGCATGTGGGTACCAAATCTCTTCGTCATCTAGTTGAATATCAACAACGGTAGGACCTCCACGAACTTGTGAAGTATAGGTTGCTGTCTTTACACCAAATCCACCAAGGTTAATTTTGCTGAAGCAAAAATCTCACCTGCAAGAAGAACACCCTGTCCACCAACACCTGTAAATCTTAATACTTGTCTAGCCATTGTGTCTCTCCTTATATCTTTTTCTCAAAATCATCTTGTGTGATTTTGCTTCGTTTACCTTGGTGAGCATCTATAACCATTTGGTAGAGGTCACAATACTCATCTTTAGTAGTGTCTTCATGTAAAATACCTGTAGGAAGAAGGTTCAATCTCTCCTCTTCACTCATTGCATCCCATTTTTTCTTAGTTGTAGTAATACTATCAATCCAATCAAGTGTATCCATAGCCGCAACCATTTTGTTTTTACGAC
>JALXFN010000145.1 GCA_027068975.1 Campylobacteraceae bacterium
GCACTGTCATAAGTGTGGTAAGCCCATCTCTTCTATGTCGGCCTCTGATATTATTGAAGAGGTTTTAAGGTTACCCAATGGTGCAAAGTTGGTGATTATGGCTCCTTTGGTCAAAGAGAAAAAGGGAACTTTTGCCGACATGATAGAGTCACTTCGTCATAAAGGGTATGTTCGTGCCATGATAGATGGGGTCATGGTACGCCTTGATGAAGAGATTGAGCTTAGTAAGACTAAAAAACATACGATAAAAGTAGTCATTGACCGTGTTGTCATTAAAGAGGAGAGTCGAGATAGAATAGGGCAAGATGTTGAGAAAGCTCTAAAAGAGGCGTATGGAGAGGTAGAAGTTGAGGTTTTAAACTTTGAAGAGTTTCCCCAACTTGACCGACAGCATATTCACTTTTCGGAACACTTAGCCTGTTTTGACTGTAAACTCTCATTTGAGCCTTTGGAGCCTGTAAGTTTCTCCTTTAACTCTCCAAAAGGTGCTTGTCCTACCTGTGATGGGTTGGGAATTCGTTATGTTATTGACCTTACTAAAGTGATTGACACAGCACTAAGTATTGAAAAGGGTGCAGTTAAGATTATGTATGGGTTTAACAAGAGCTACTATACCAAGTTTTTAAATGCTTACTGTGAGCAGAATGATATTCCTATTGATGTACCTTATGAGGAGCTTGAAGAGTATCAAAAAAAATCTATTTTGTATGGTGGTGGAGCCAATGTAACTTTTACATGGAAACGCCATAAACTTAACCGAGAGTGGCCAGGGGTCGTAAAGTTTGCACACGATATGTTCTCCGATGAGAAAGATATGTCGGAGTATATGACAGAAAAAGCGTGTGACCGATGTAATGGTCACCGTCTGCGTCCTCGCTCTTTGGCTGTCAAGATTGAGGGAAAAAATATTGCTGATATTATAGATATGCCTATTGAAAAAACCTATGAGTACTTTGCCAATGAAGAGAACTTTTCTCATCTTACGGAACAGCAAAAGCTCATCGCAGAATCGGTACTCAAAGAGATTCAAGAGCGTTTATTTTTCCTCTATGATGTAGGGTTAACCTACTTAACTCTAAGCCGTGATGCTCGAACCATTTCAGGTGGAGAGGCTCAACGTATTCGTATTGCTTCTCAGATTGGTTCTGGGCTTACAGGGGTGATGTATGTGTTGGATGAACCAAGTATTGGACTACATGAACGAGATACTATGAAACTCATACGTACCCTTCGTTCCTTACAAGAGAAAGGGAACTCAGTCATAGTTGTAGAGCATGACAAAGAGACCATTATGTCGGCTGATTATGTGATTGACATTGGTCCAGGGGCTGGAAAGTATGGTGGAAAGGTTGTCTTTGCAGGAACAGGTAAAAAGATGATGAGAGCGAAGACCTTAACAGCTAAGTATCTTTTTGGAGAGAAAAACATCTCTTATCCTCATGACAAACCACAAGAGGAGTGGATAGAGATTAAAAATGTGACGCTTAATAACATCTCAAATATCTCTGCAAAAATTCCTCTGAAAAACTTTGTCTGTATTACAGGTGTGAGTGGTAGTGGTAAGAGTTCACTAATCCTACAGACACTTCTTCCTGTGGCAAGAGAAGTTCTTAACCATGCACGAAAAGTTAATAAGGTTGATGGTGTAGAGATATTAGGTTTAGAGAAAGTAGATAAGGTTATTTCGTTAGACCAAAGCCCTATTGGACGAACTCCTCGTTCAAATCCTGCAACTTATACAGGGATTATGGATGAGATTCGTAAACTCTTTGCAAAGACCAAAGAGGCAGAGCTAAGAGGGTACAAGATAGGGCGTTTCTCTTTTAATGTTAAAGGAGGTCGTTGTGAAAACTGTACAGGGGATGGGCAGATTAAGATAGAGATGCACTTTTTACCTGATGTGTTAGTTGAGTGTGACACCTGTCATGGAACACGTTATAATGCTCAAACATTAGAGATTATGTATAAGGGTAAATCAATCGCAGATGTACTTGCTATGTCGGTCACTGAAGCGATGGAGTTCTTTAAAGCTGTTCCCTCTATTGCCATTAAACTTAAAACACTTATGGATGTTGGTTTAGACTACATTACTCTTGGACAAAATGCAACAACCTTGTCTGGTGGAGAGGCACAACGGATTAAACTAAGTAAAGAGTTAAGCCGTAAAGATACAGGAAAAACACTCTATATTTTAGATGAACCAACTACTGGACTTCATTTTGCAGATGTTGACAGATTGACAGGGGTACTACACCATTTAGTAGACTTAGGGAACTCTGTTGTGGTCATTGAGCATAACTTAGACATGATTAAAAATGCAGACTATATCATCGACATGGGACCAGAGGGTGGTAATAAAGGTGGGCTTATTGTTGCTACGGGTACGCCCGAAGAGTTGGCAGCTACGCATGAAGAGACAGGCTCTTATACAGGGAAGTATCTGGTCAATGAGTTAGATGAAGATTATGAGAATAAGTTTTAGAGATAAAGAGGCTATAGTGCCTCTTCATCCTCTTCACCTGTTCTAATTCTAATAACATTTGAGATGTCTGAAACAAAGATTTTTCCATCACCAATTTTTCCTGTAATGGCATGTTCTTTAATAATCTCTACAGCACGTTGTGCGTACTCATCGGTGCTAACAACGATGTCTATTTTAACTTTTGGAATAAACTCAACCACATATTCAGCTCCTCTGTAGAGTTCTGTATGTCCTTGTTGTCGTCCATAACCTTTAACTTCTGAAACGGTCATTCCCTCAATTCCTGCTTCGACCAACGCATCTTTTACCTCTTCGAGTTTAAATGGTTTAATAATTGCTTCTATTTTTTTCATCTTTTAATCCTTTCTCAATGCACTTATTATAATTTTATCACAATAGTAGGAGAGTATCAAACAGAAGAGGTTTAAATTTATGATTAAAAAATAATCATATTTAAAGAAAAATATGTATAAAAATTATTTTTACTGTATAAAAAATAGGCAATTGGTCTAATGTAACTTTAGTAACATAGACTACACGGAAGAGCTGTTATAATTCAGATAGCTTTATGCTATATAAATTAATAAGGATTTCAAATGAAAAAACTACTTTTAAGTGCAGCTCTTGTATTAGGAATGATGACATTAACAACAGGCTGTTCAGACCATGCAATGGGTGCTAAAAAATGTGGAGCGTCAGGTAAGTGTAATAAAGGAAAATGTGGCTCAGATAAATCAGCTGATAAAAAATGTGGTGGTGATAAAGCTACTGAGAAAAAATGTGGTTCTAAATAATTAAAAATATTAGACAAGGCAACGCCTTGTCTCTATTATAG
>JALXFN010000146.1 GCA_027068975.1 Campylobacteraceae bacterium
ATCCTATATATAGTAGATTTATTTAATATTTTTTACTTAAGGAAACACTATTTTAACGTAAATTAACATCTATTTAGGAATGTTAATTTTACTATACGTTTAAGGACATGAAGCAGTACCCATCTTATAGCTAATAAAAGAGGAAACAAGTAAAATTACAAGAGTGTAAATAAAAGCTTTTTTACTTTTATTTTTAATGTCATCTTTTGTAAATCCAGTAAAGTATCCCACCAAAAAGTCCAATAGCTTTTTTAGAAGAAAAAGTGTAATTGCTGCAAAGGCTAGATATCCTAGAACAGTTACTATATCACTTTGATTAGAAGAGAGAGATTTGAAAATACCTGCAATAAACTCTCCTAAACTACTAAAAATGTTTGATAAAAAAGGCCAAAACCAAGCAGTAAAATCATTAAAAATTTCTTTCATAACATGTCCCTATTTATTTATATGAAATATTATACCATTTTATTTTTATTTATTATCTTTTGAACTGTAAATATTTTAAAAAATGACCAATCTACACGTAAAGTACACGCTATAGAGTTATAATATGCTTAAGCCTAACATAGAAAACCATTATTAACATTACTTTGTAATAGTGTAATTTAATTGTATGTCAATGAAAACTCCTTAATTCATTATATTCTTCCTTTCTCCCCTTTTTCTATGTTGGGTCTAAAGCTATTATTATTTATTATTTATTGTTGTTTTTTAAAAAAAAGAGTATACTTATGCTTAAGTTAGAGATAAAGGATAAATATAATGAAAAATCAATTAATACACTTTCAAAAAAATAATAATATAAAAAAGAAAATTGTAGTTACTTTAATATGGATATTTTCACTGCTGACTATTGCACTCTTATTTGCTATAGCCTATCAAGAACTTATCTATGGACAAATAACAAATCAAAGTGATGTAGTTGGAACTTTACTAGAAGTTACAATAGGTATCTTTCTTATTGGGGGATTACTTTTAAGTTCTAAGACAGCTAGATGGATAATATTATTAATTGCATATATTACATTTTTGAGTCCATTTGTTAAATATATAATGTTCAAGTTATTTGTACCAGAGATGGATAATAGTTTTTTGACCAGCCCTATTGTTCTAAATATTATTATGTCTATAGCTATAATTACACTTTTAAATAATGGAATAGTATTAAAGCTCTTCTCTCTAAAAAAAGATAAAAGATTACGAATAAAAGAGCAAGTATACTTTTTAGGATTAGCAATATTTCTAATTTCTATCTATGTTTACTATATTTATATTCCAATATTATATAAAAATTCTTTATTGGCAACTATTTGAATTAATTATCCTTAATGTAATTTATGTTATAGTTTTAACATAAATAATTAAGGAATAACATCATGTTAACAAAATTCAATAGAAATAGTAGTTTTAAAAAGAAGTTTACAGTAGTTGTTATCTGGTTAATAGCTATAGCAATGTGTTATATGCTGGTCAATTTTTTAATAAAAACAGATATCTCTTTAGGTATTTTACTTATTCCAGCACTTATAGGTTTTATTGTTATTGCAGCCATTCTATTACGTTGTAAAATAGGACGAGGATTTACTCTACTTGGAGTACATATTGTAATGCTTCTACCCTTTGTTTCATCATTGATAGAAAAAACTCCTCTTAATATAGAGGTAGCTCTCTTCTCTGTTCTGTTTGGATTATTGGCGATTTATGTCTTTTCTAATGAAAAAGCAATGGATTTGTACTATATAGAATCAAACCCTAAAGAGCATATTTTCTATTTTTTAGGTGCATTACTTTTAACTGTAGCTTATTTCAAGTTCATCTAAATTACTTTATAAGGCTATTAAGTCTCTCATACTCTTTGAGTTCTTCTATCCAGTTAGGTCGGATTTTTTCAAATCCATACCTAGCTCCAACAACCATTCCAGCCACCATAGCACGTGCCGATACATCTCCCCCTGCTTCTAAGTTTACTTCTAGTAAAGTGTTAAAGTCATCATGGTAGTTCAATAAAAGATAAATAGTCGAAGCCAAAGCCCCATGAACATGAGAGTGTGTACCTAAAGTACTCAAGGCAACATTGGCAGGTTTGTCTTTTAAGGCTACAGCTTTTTCTAGCTCTGCTTTAACCTCTTCCCCATAAAACTTTGCACGTTCTATTAGTGTGTTTTCTACCTCTAAGTTATAAATCATTGCTAACGTTACTTCTGCAATGTATTTACTAGCATCAATGGTCTCTTTGGTCATGTGTGTCAAGCAGTTATGAAACTTCACAGACTCCAACATCTCATCCATTCCCTTTAAGGTAAAAAGTATAGGTGCATGTCTTCCTACTACAGAGAGGTCATGAGAACTTGAACCAGCTCCCAAAAATGAACGACCAGATTTTATGTTAACTAGAGTCTCTTTAGAGGCTTTGTCCAATTCACCATCATAAGCATTCATCTTTTTTTGCCAAATATCACCAAAAACAAAAGGGTCATAAACTCTACTTTCACTCATGTACTCAAGTAGCCAAATAACCTGCTCACCATAAAGGGTAAACTAAGCATCACCAAGAAGTGACCCCCACATAAGTCCTTTTAATTTCTCTTTGTTCATTGTTAGCCCCTTGTTTTATTGTTTTGCACTTTAACGAAAATATACTTAGAAGTAAACTTTCTAATTCATAAAAAATAGATAAAAAACAGCCCCATCCTCATCATTCTCAACCCTCATCTCTCCTCCCATATTTTTCTCAACAATACTCTTAGACATATAAAGCCCAATACCCAATCCATCTCTTTTTGTACTAAAATATGGCTCAAATACCTTTTGAATATTCTCAAGCTCTATGCCTCCTGCATTATCACTGATGCTAAGGTATTTTTGGTTTATCTCTATGGTGATTTTAGGGGAGGATATGGCTCGTTGTAAGAGTACATCTTTTGCATTGACTAAAAGGTTTAGTATCACCTGTTTGTACTCATTTTTATAATTGACAATCGTTATCTCCTCTTTGGCTTTTAGTTCAACTTCAATCTCATTTAGATTGAGTAGAGCAATGACCTTTTGAATCTCCTCTACTAAACCAAAAGACTCCTTCTCTTTTTTGGGTCTATAGAAGTCTCTAAAATCATCAATGGTCTGTGACATAAACTCTAGTTGTAGTGATGCCTCCTCTAGCTTTTTTTCATGACGGTTTTCTCTGTCTTTTGACTCTATATTCATAAGTATGTAGCCCATACGTGTAAGAGGTTGTCTCCATTGGTGGGCGATATTTCCTAACATCTCACCCATAGAGGCTAGTTTACTTTGGTGAACCAAAAGCTCTTTTTGCTCCTCTCTCTCATCTCTAATCTCTCGCATCTTATAGGAGATAGCAATCGCTAAAAATAGTGCTTCAATGGTCGAGCCAATAACAACAGAATCAATAGTTAAAGAGATATTTGGGAAAAAGTCTGAAATAAATACACCAACCATCAACGCAGACCAACCAAAGAGGAAAAAAAGTGCAGGTCTGTAGCCTTGCCTAAAACGAAGCCATGCTATAACAACTACATAGAGAAGTACAAAACTATATATCTGTAGTATCAGCATAATAGGAACAAAAAAGAGGACCAAATCGACCCAAGCAAAAAGAGTGATATAGTGTAAAACCCTATCATGAAAGGGCAGATATCTCTTGGTCTCTAAAAATTCTCGTATAAAGTAGAGTATAAAGATAATCGCCACCTCAACAAGAATAAAATAGAAAAAGATAGCTATCTCCTCATTCTCCATATTTCCCATGACATATATTTGAATAATATCGGTTTGGTATATCAAGACACCTACCATAAAAACTTGCATCAACATATAGTAGAGAAATGACTTTTCACGATTATAGAGATACAAAGCCCCATTATAGATAGCTGTCATAAAGATAAGCCCAAAGAGAAAAAAGTAAAGCAGTAGTTTTAGACCATAGCTATCTGCCCATATTGAAAAACTTTGTGGGGTGTAGAGCGTTGCTTGTGCGACAACGTGTGACTGTTTGGGAATGGCTTTTAAAAAATATCGTCTAGCATCTCTTGAGCTATCATAGGTAAATGAGAAAAACCTCCGTCCTAAGAGTGAAAAGTTATCTACCAATTGTTGAGCTGTAAAGGTGTGTTTAGTAAACTCAAAATTGGTATGCTCAACCCAGTAGTTCCCACTTGTAAGGTTGTCATCAAACTCTAGCATAAACCATGTGTATTTTTTGGTATTGTTCTGTTTTAGAGTAGACTCCTTTTCACTATCAAAAAGGATAATTTCAAACTCTACATCCTCCTCATCTTGTGTTCTTATCTTAAATTTAGACGCATATTTATTTATCTTGCTTATATTTATATCTTCATTGGTATAGAATGATTTTACAACCAATGCTCTCCCATCGGCTAGAAGAAGTGTAGAGAAGAGGATAAATAAGAGAATAAACTTTTTCATACCTGTAGTATAAGCCAAAATGATGTGAAAAAAATGTTATTTGACAATGAGCCTATACCCAAAACCTGAAACATTCTCTATATAATCGCCTTGAAGCTTTTTACGAAGGGTTCTAATGAGTGCCCGTAGAGCATCTTTGCTCATATAGTCGCCGTACCAAACACAGTTCTCTATCTCCTCATAGTTAACAACTCTATGATGATTTTTAGCAAGTAAATCAAAAAGTTGTAGCTCCTTATGGGTAAGGGTTACTAGCTCTTTGTCTATCACTAAAGACTTATTTAAACTATCGTACCGTTTTTCTCTATCTATAGAGAGTATACTGTCGATATGAAGATGCTCAGAGATAAGTGTTAAAGCCTCAGTTAGCTTTTTTGAAGTAATGGGTTTAACGATATATTTAATAAGTTGTAGCTCCACAGCCTCCATAAGATACTCTGTATCTGTAAAAGCCGTAGTAATGACAATAGGAGTTTTTTTATCCTCTCTTCTAATCTTTTTTGCCATAGCCAAGCCATCAAGACGAGGCATCTTAATATCGGTAATAATAATATCAGGTTTTTTAGCTCCATAGACCTCTAGTGCCTCCACTCCATCTTTGGCTTGATATACCTCTTTAAAATAATCACAGAGATACTCCACAGCGTTTTCGCGTATAATCTTATCATCTTCGACATAGAGAAGGGTCAGGTTTAATAGTTCGTTATTCATGACGTATTTTAATCAAAATAGCTGAAATCTTAGCTTTTGCACTGTTGAGTGTATAAAAAATCAAAATTATGCTATAATTGTTCATCTAAATGAACAAAAATGGATATAAAATGCTTGAAAAACTCTATAAAAATGAAAAGATACTCTTAGCAAACCTAAAATTTGATTTTAAACGCTATCTCTATGAGAAGATAGATTTCTCTTCTCAAATGGTAGCTATAGTTGGGGCAAGAGGAGTGGGTAAGACAACCCTTTTGCTTCAAAAATTAAAAGAGTTGCGTCAAACTACTCCTATGCACCATTCGTTGTATTTCTCCTTTGATTTGCCTTTTGTCGCAACACTTGACCTTTTTGAGTTTGCAGGAGAATTTGTTAAACAGGGTGGACGTTACCTGCTTATTGATGAGATTCATAAATATAAAAACTTTGCTATTCATCTAAAATCTATCTATGATGTATACCCTCATTTAAAAGTTCTATTTACAGGTTCATGTGCTACCTCTATTTTAAATGCACAAGCAGATTTGAGTCGTAGGGTAGTAATCCATAGGCTCTATGGACTCTCCTATAGGGAGTTTTTGGAGTTAAGAACTAAGCAGAGTTTACCAAGCTATTCACTAGAGGAGATTTTAGAGAACAAGAGCCAAATTGTAGATGATTTGATGGATAGGTTTCGCCCTTTGGAGTATTGGAATGACTATTTGGAGCATGGGTACTATCCATTCTACTTTTCGGAACGAAACTACTTTTTAGAGTTGCTATACAACACTATAAACTTAACCATTGAGGTAGATTTACTCAATCTAGGGTTGATAAAAGTGGAGTCTATTGAGAAGTTAAAAAAGTTGCTTTTGGTTATCTGCCAAAGTGACCCATTTAAAGTAAATATTAGCAAAATAGCCACACTATCGGAGCTTTCACGAAATAGTATCTATAGCTACCTTAACCATTTAGATAGAGGAGAGCTTTTAAAAATTGTAATGAACAGTAAAAAAGGGTTAGCTCTATTGGCAAAACCTGACAAGGTCTACTTGAACAACACAAATCAACTCTTTGCTATGTGTAGCGACCATAAGATAGGAACTGTTAGAGAAACTTTTTTTGCAAATCAAGTAGGCAATATGCACAGCATAACAAGTTCAGATAGTGGTGATTTTATTGTAGATGGGAAGTATACTTTTGAAGTAGGAGGAAAAAATAAAAGTTTTAAGCAGATTAAAGATATGCAAAACTCCTACTTGGCTATAGATGATGACTTTACTATACATGAGAAGAAGATTCCTCTTTGGTTGTTTGGGTTTTTGTACTAAAAACTATTGAAAATCGAGTTAGCTACAACTCTCTTCTCGATAAATCAATCAGCTCTTGAGGGGCTAGATATCAAAAAATAAACTTAGCAATCCAAGAGTAGTTTTAAACTCTAAAATATCCTATACTTACACTATTACCCCACTAAGTAAATACCCAAACTTTTGAAAGAGTGAGAGGAGGTAAGGTGTGAGTGAAAAAAGCTGTAGGACTAACTGGTTAATTCAGGTAATAAGAAAACGCATAAGAGGAAGCATGAAAAAAACGACAAAAGATGACTACTATCAGTCTGTATATAGAGTCATTCACTATATAGAAAACCATTATGCAGATGAGTTGGGATTAGATGATTTGGCAAAACTCTCTGGCTTTTCTAAGTACCATTTTCATCGTATATTTTTAAGTATAACAGGAGAAAACCTCAATGCTTTTATACGAAAAGTACGACTCTCAAAAAGTACAGGAAAACTTGCTAACGGTTTGAGTGTCACCGAGGTAGCAATGCAGAGTGGTTATGAGACTCCTGCGTCATTTGCCAAAGCTTTTAAAGAGCGTTTTGGCTTTTCTCCAAGAGAGTTTTCTAAATCTATAAGGAACAAAGGAAGTAAAATGAGTATAGAACCTAAAATAGTCTATTTTGAACCCATAGAAGTATTGTATGTACGAAAAAAAGGTGACTACATGGTCTCTGCAGGTGAAGCATGGGAAGTTCTTATGTCATTTGCCTATAAACAGAAGATAAAATATAAGAAAAATCTTATGGGAAAAGATGCACAGATGTTTGGTATAGGGCATGATTGTCCCGAAACAACACCAATAGAAGATTTACGCTATGATGCTTGTATATCGTATGATGATAAAACAGTAAAACCCGAAGCCGAAATAGGATTAAAGTCTATAGAGGGTGGAAAATATCTCTTTTATTTACATAAAGGTGCTTATGAAGGATTAAAAGGTGTCTATAGTGAATTGATGGATTACATCATAGAGCATGAGCTAACAATGGCTGACCGTCCTACTTTTGAGAAGTACTTAAACCGTGACCCAAGACGTACAAAACCTGAAAATTTAAAAACAGAGATTTATATACCAATTGAGGAATAAACTATGGCAAGACCTACATCAAAAAAAGATTTATTGGAGTTAGGTGAAGAGAAGTTTGAAGTAACTCATGAATTATCATCTAACAGGCAGTAAAAACCAACAAACCATACTCTTTCTTCATGGCTTAGGTGCAGATTTAAGTCAGTTTGAAGAGCAACAGAGCTATTTTGAGTCTAATTATCAGGTACTCTCTATTTCACTTCCTTTAGATAAAAACCCTCTATCTCTCTATACAATAGCAGTAGAAATTAAAATGCTACTTGGTAAACTTGACATTGAGCATGTTCATATTGTTGGTAACTCAATGGGTGGAGATATAGGCTTTGAACTCTTGAAAAATTATCCATCTACTGTTCTATCTCTTTGTACTTTTGGCACAACTCCTTATATGAAAAGTCCAAAACCATTTACGCTTATAATGAAATTTATTATATGGGTATTTCCACTAAAACTTATAGCTAAACTTGCAAGTTATTCAGGAGTAAGCTCAATGGCTCAAAATACAATCTATAAGATGTTTTTGAGGCATTCAAAAAAAGAACTCTATAGAAGTATTGATATGTTATCAAATTTTGACTATGGGGATATAATTGAGACTTCACAAAAACCACTCTGTATTATAAAAGCCCAAAAAGATAAAGAGATTAATAGACTCTTGGAAAAGCCCATAAAAAAGTGGAAAAATAGAAAATGGTTTACCCTTTATAAGATAAACCATGCAGGTCATTTTGCCAATTTGGATGAGCCTTTAAAGTTTAATAAAGTTCTTTCAAAGTTTTTGAATACCTTAAATCCTACAAATTCGGATTAAACTGTTGACACCCCTCACCATCGGCTGCACAGTTTGGAACCTGAGGTAGTTCACTCTCTTTAGGAGGAAAATTCTCCTCCTTGGATTGTTGGCTTGAACTACAAGCAGTGAAGATAAGTATTAAAAATAGGGTTAGATGTTTCATAGTTTGTCCTTTTTATTGACCATTATACCACACGAAGTATCATTAAAAATACAACTACAATAAATATACCCAAAACAACCAATTGAGAGGTTGAAAACTTTTGACACTCAGCACGTTCATGTTTTTCACACGTAGCTCCTGCACAGTATTGAGTTTCTTCTTTGTTAAATAAGTTGTAGAGTTTACACCCTAAACAGATACCAAAGACAGCCTCAAAATAGAGCAGAACCAAACAAATCATACAACTAAGACCAATGAGAGCATTGTGTAAGCTCTCCTCTCCAATGGGGGTAGGAGAGGGGAATACGGTAGTCATCAAGAAGATAAATATCGCCAACAGAAGTCCAATACTCCACGCAAATCTTTTCTGTTTAGCTCCTACATATTCGGGTATTTGGTTGTTGACCATAAAACGCCCCAAAAGTAGGCTTGGGGCGTATTTTGGGTTGATAAGCACACGAATAGTAAACTCTGCTAAAAAGAGCCAAACAAATGTCTGTAAAATCACGATGTTTTTCATAACAAGGCAGTTAACAAATGAAATAAATGCTACTAAAAAGAGGATTCCTGCTCCAGCTCGAAGCTCTCTTTCATTTAGAACTTTAACCTCATAGCCCTCGACTCTTTCACCAAAATCAAAAACTTGTGACATAATTTATAGCTCCCTTCTAGCCAAATTAATCAACTCTTGAGGGCTTATCTTTCCATTTCCATCAGAATCAGCTCGGTTGAAGTCCCACTTTTGGTACGCCTCTACACTCATGCCCCTATCTTTAGCTTCTGATTTCACATCTTTCATGTTTGCGTTACTGTCAGCTAAGTACTCACTATAGTCAATATACCCATCGTGATTTGTATCTAGCTTTTGATGTATACCCTTTATCATAGAGTCACTAATAAGCAGTGAACAGCCACTAAAAGTTCCAAGAAGAAGTACACTTAAAATAATTTTTTTGCTATCTGTTTTCATAATTCGTCCTTTTAAAATTTATAAGTTACACCAAACTCTAGCTGATTTTGTGAAATCCCTTGGACATCTCCTTTTTCATTTTCAAAATCACCAAAGCCTGTACTGCTGTGTAGATAGCCTATCTTTGCATCGACGTTTTCATTGACGTTATATCTAATACCCAAGCCAAACATTGCACTGATGGTATCTACTTTTTTGTTACTAAACTCAAAATTTTTAAGTTCAGCTCGTCCAACATCAATACCTACCGAACAGTAGGGAAGTACATTGCTTGACTCCAAAGAGCTAAAGCCTATCTCATAGTTAATACCAAGAGTATTGGCTGTAATATCACCTGTATCGGTTTTTATTTTTTTATCTTTAATAGTAAGTTCAATACGGTTTTTATTATAATGTTGATAACCTACCTTAAAGTCATAAGAGAGAGAGGTGGCATCTTTGTATTTTTTGGTATTTTTATTGTTTCCATCACTATCATAGGTACCTACCTCTAAGGTATCATCTCCTATATTGATGAATGCAGCATCTAATCCTATATATAGACCATTACTATTGTCAGTAGCATGTAGAGGAAGGGTGTTGAAGATTAAGCCTAAAATAGCTATTGATTTTAATATCTTTTTACTCATCTGTTATCCTTTTAACATTTAGATAAGAACATAATAAAACAAAAAGATGTGAAAAAAATGAGATTTATGATATTAACTCTATTAAACTGCCTTTGACAACTTGAAGTCAATAAAACATCGCTGATAGATACCCTACTACAGATTTTTCATCTTTAGAAGTATGAGCAGAAGTTCTATAGTCAAGCAGTTTGGATTTTAGTTTTAATACTTTAGCAGCTTCAATCATCGCTTCTATTCCCATAAATCCACATGCTTCACATCCCTTATGTAAAGCTAAATTGTCAAGAGTTGACAGAGCTGACAAACATATATTGTCATGTTTATTTGCCTCTTTTAAGGGGTAAAAATGACTTAAATCAGAAGAGATGACAAGCACATTGTCTTTACTTTGTAAAAGAGCGACAATTATATTGACAAGCTCTTGAGACTCTACTTCTCCATAGACAAGTTCAATAATAGGAACTTTAGGAAAGTAGAGTTTTATAAAAGGCATTTGAACCTCAGTTGAGTGTTCCTGTAGGTGTGCTTTTTCATGAAAAGCTATATTAAATTTCTTTGCCAAGGCGATGAGGTAGGGAGTATCAATCTCTATATTGCCACAAGGGGTTTCAAAAGCCTCATAAAAACTAGCAGAAACACCTTTAAAAGCATAATGGTGTGATGGACCAATAACTATAATTCTTTTTGGGTTAGAATTTTCTAAAAATCTATAGGCAAAGTTGGCTGTAAAACCAGAGTAGATATATCCAGCATGAGGAACAAGAATGGCTCTTGGTTGAATAGAGCGTGTTTCTTTATCTATAGTATGTTTTTGAAACTCGCTATTGAATGTATTTAAAAATTTTTTCACATCTTTACATCTATCGGGGTAAAAACTCCCTTTAACAGATGCTAAACGTAGAGGACTAGGCATTGTTACTCCTTATATTTGGTTGCTTGATACGTAAATAGTTGAGGGTGCATGTCGAGACAATTTTTTTTAAGCCCTGCTTTTAAACATAACGAGCTAAAAAAGTCATCAAACTTAGGTAGCTCTTCCCACACAGATGGAAGATAGGTAGCACGGTTCACTCCTTGTTTGAGTGTTACTCCATCTCTTAATGGTTCTATTTTACTCTGTAAATCTTCTCTATTTTTATAAAGAAGTTCTTTAGGTTGTGAAAGTAGTGAAACTTCTATTTTTATAGAGCTTAACTCCTCTTTCTTTAAAGGTTCAAAGCGAGGGTCTTTTAGTGCTGATGCTTGAGCATTAAATATAATATCTTTATATAGAGGTCGGTAAGCTGTAAGTGAACCGATACACCCACGAAGTTTGTTATCTGTTTTGGTACGTAGAGTAACAAAGACGGCACCCTCTTCATTAAGTAGAGGAAAATTGCTTCGTGCTTGGGTTAAGTTAAAGTCATTGGGTTGATTGAGGGCAACTAAAATGGCTGCTTTAGCTAAAGCTATAATGGTCTCTTCCATAGGGTCTCCTTTATGGAGGATTTTTGACTTATTATACCCTATTCAACCTCTTCCCATTCAAAACCACAAACAGCACAGGTAAATAGAGCAGATTTAAAACAGTACCCCATAGCAGACCAAAGCCAAGGGCTATTGCCATAGGTTGGAAAATGACAGCTTGACCTGTTGGGAAAAATATAAGTGAAGCCAAACCTATAAGTGTGGTAATGGTGGTTAAAATAATGGGTCTAAAACGTTTACTCGCTAAGTGGTAAATCTCTTCCATATTGGTCGCTTTTTTGAGGTTCATCATCATAATAATTCCGTCATTTATCACCACCCCCGAGAGTCCGAGTATTCCTATGACAGAAGAGAGGCTTAGGTTGACATCAAGCAAAAAGTGACCCACTAAAACCCCTAAAAATGCAAAAGGAATCACCGACATCATCATAAAGGTTTCTCTAAATGAGTTAAAAAGGTAGAGCAAAGAGAGCATAATGAGTATCATCGCCAGTAGTGAGGCTGCCATCATGTCGTTTTTTAAATCTTTCTGCTTCTCTTGTTCCCCTTTGAACTTTAGTTTTATGCCATCTTTTTTCATTTTATCTAATATGGGTTGTACCTTCTCTACGGCTTCATTTGCCGTGATAATTTTAGAGTTCACAGAAGCATAGATGTAGAAGTTTTTCTCTCCAAAATCTTTGATGATTCGCTCAAAGGACTTTAGGGTTTTAAACTCTACTACCTCACGTAACTTTACACGACCATTCTCACCAAGGTCAAGCTCAAAATTTTTGAAATCTTCCAAAGAGTCTTTGTTGTCACTGCGTATACGCATCTCTAGCAGGTCGGTAGAGTCAAAAGCTATGGCTACTTTTCGCTCTAAGTAAAGGGTCGAGAGTATCTGCCCTAACTGTTGCTCATCTAGTCCTAACGACTCCCCATAACTGTTGACTTTGAGTTTAATCTCATCGACTCCAAATTTGATACCATCATTGACAGAGGTGATGCCATCGAGAGCCAAAAAAGCCTCTTTTAGCTCTTTCATATAGGCTATGACTTTTTGGTTATCATCGGATATAAGCCCTATTTTAATGTCTGATTTTATAGGTCCTACTTTTTTCTCTACTATCTCGATGTCTGTTAAATTAAATGCCGTTAAGTAATCTCTCTCTTTTAAAAACGCTCGTAGCTTTTGAGAGATAACAGCCGACTTGTCATCGCGTATTCGGTTGCTCTCATCGTAATAGAAGCTTAGAAAAGGGGTAATGTAGGCATCGACCAAGTTTTGGGCTTTGAGTTTGTTCAATTCTATTTTTATCTGCCCTACATAAGGGTAACTTTCAGAGTTTCCTGCAGCGTCACGCCTCCAACCTGCTATGGCTCCTATATGTTTTATTTGGAACTTCTCTTTTTCCTCATATAAATCTTTCTCTATCTTTTTAAGTATGGCATTGGTCTCTTCGGTTGAGGTGTTAACATTTGCTTTTAAAGCAATGGTGACGGTAGAGGCATCAAACTTTGGAAACATCTTAAATTTACTCGCTTGTATACCCATAACAATACCCACAGGAACAAGAACTAAAAAGAGTAAAAGAAAGCTCTTTTTGTAATGAATAAGGAAGTGTATAACCCTAGAGTAAAACCTGTTTACCCCCTCCCAACTCCTTGGTTTGCTCTCACCTTTTAAAATGTGTGCAGCGTGTATGGGCAAAAATACAAATGACTCTATAAGTGAAGCCAAAACCAAAACAGCCACCGTAATGGGAATGAGCTTCATCACTTCACCTATGGTTCCTTGAATCATCAGTGCAGGTATAAAAGCAAAGAGGGTGGTAAGCGAAGCAATGGTGACTGGCTTAAACATCTCTTTGGCTCCCAAAAGGGCAGCCTCTTTGGGTTCTAGTCCTGCCTCTACATGTTGCTGAATATTTTCACTAACCACAATGGCATCGTCAACAATAATCCCTAAAGCAATAAGCACCCCAATAAGCGAAATCATGTTAATGGTGTAGCCTGTAATGTAGAGGTAAAACGCCCCCATAACAAAAGAGGTAGGGATACCCAAAGAGATAACCAGTGACATTCGAGCGTTAATGAGTACCATCACCAAAAGAGAGATAAGAATGATTCCGAGTAAAATGTTGGAGACCACGATGTTGAGTCTGTCTTTAATGCGTACTGAGTTGTCATCGTGAATAAGGTAGTTAAGTTCAGCGTTTTTGGCGTTTAGTTCGTCAACTATTTTTTTGACTTTTTTAGAGATTTCTAAAGAGTTTCCCACTTCACTCATGCTAACAAAAAGGTCTATAGAGTCTAAATTATCCACAGAGAAGAGTGAAGCAGCGTCTCCATAACGTTTCTCTACTTTGGCAATATCTTTTAGGTAGATACGTTTTCCTTCTACTACTATTTGGCTCTCTTTAAGTGAACGTGCCGTTTTTTTACCATTGTAGGTACTCACATAGTGGTGACCCCCTTGGCTGTCTTCTATTTTACCTATGGGGTAGATGTAAGAGAGTCCTTGTATGGCTGAGGAAATGCTTTTTTCGTTAAGACCAAGGGCTTGGATTTTTTGTGAATTTAAACTAATGTCGTAGTACATTTCAGCATCACCATATATGGTGATGTTAGAGATGTTTTTAAGTGTAGATATCTTCTCTTTTAGCTCTTTTGCACGGTCAATCAACACGGCATGGTCAAGGGTGGTAGAGCTAATGGCTACAGCCATAAGCCCTTTACCCGTTGAGAGAACTTGAACCATAGGTTCATTCATATCCTCAGGTAGGTATTGTTTTGTAATGGCTATGGCATCTTTTATTTTGTTTGCAGTGTTGTATCTGTCTACCCGTTTTTCAAGTTCAAGTACCATGTCAAAGTTAGCAGGAGTGATGATGGTAGACATCTCTTTAACTCCATCTATGTTTTTTACTTCATCCTCTATTCGTTTCACGACCATTTTGTCTAAAATATCTATGGAAGCCCCTGTATAGCCACCAGTAATCGCAATCATATTTAGCTCAAAAGAGGGGAAAATCTCTTTAGGGGTTTTGGTGTAACTGTAGATACCTGTTAAAAATACGAGCAGAAAAAGAAGATAATTCATACGTGCATTGACGATGAAGAATTTTAGGAGGTTTTCAAACATGGGGAATGGAGCCTATTTTTTTTTGTTATTATAGCCAAATATCTGTGTTGAAGTCTTGGGGAGAATGAAGTGATATATCTATAAAACACAAAATATATCAAACAATTTTATGCTATAATCACTCAATATATCAAACAAAATGAGATAAAATGAGAAAAGAAGCCATATTAGCAGTACTTGAAGATTGGAACATTTGGTCAAAGCCTTTTAAGAAAAGTTTTAAGCGAAAAAGTTATGAAGATGAGGTTGCTAAAAAGGCTACGACAGGTGAAATAGTTTTTTTAAAGGGTGTTCGTCGTTCAGGGAAGTCTACCATCCTTCGGAATCATATAGAAAATCTCATAGAGAGTGGT
Source organism: Campylobacteraceae bacterium (assembly GCA_027068975.1). Taxonomy (GTDB): domain Bacteria; phylum Campylobacterota; class Campylobacteria; order Campylobacterales; family Sulfurovaceae; genus UBA1140. The sequence goes on from JALXFN010000146.1 coordinate 15,069, forward strand.
GTGGCTAAAAATGAGATTTTATTTGTTAATTTGGAAGACCCACGTTTTGCATCTTATCTTTCGTTGGAGCTACTAGAAGAGATAAAAAATGCTTATCTATATTATCTCTCTCCTACTCAAAAGCCCTATATATTTTTAGATGAAGTTCAAAATATTGATAACTTTGAAAAATGGTTACTCAAAGAGTATGAGTTAGAAACTTCTCATCTGTTTGCTACAGGTTCTAACTCGAAACTTTTGAGTAAAGAGATAGGTTCGGCTCTTAGTGGTCGTTATCTTGGTGTACAAGTTTCACCTTTGAGTTTTAAAGAGTTTTTAGCTTTTTCTGATGTTTCTGTAGCCTCACCCTATGAACTGTTAACTCAAAAAAATAGTATAGAAAAAAAGTTTGAAACGTTTATGAGCTATGGAGGTTTTCCACAAGTTGTCTTGACTGAAGATATTGGCTTAAAAGAAGCAGAGCTAAAAAGTTATTTTGACTCCATACTTCTTAGAGACATCGTCGCTCGGTACAAACTTGACAACTTTAGAAGTTTAGAACAGTTGGCTATTTTACTACTCTCTTCCATTGCTAATCCTATGTCGGTTACCAAGGTGAGTAAAAAACTTGCTGTCTCTTTTGACTTAGCCAATAGATATTTTGAGTATTTAGAAAACACCTACATGATACAAACTTTACCACTCTTTGATTGGTCACTTCAAAAACAGTTTACCAACCCTAAAAAGGTTTACTCCATAGATACAGGGCTTTCAAAAAGGGTCTCTTTTGAGCTGGGAAAACGAAAAGGTGACCTGCTTGAAAATATTGTCTATTTGGAGTTAAAAAGAAGTTTTGATGAACTCTACTACTTTAAAACAAAACAGGGTTATGAGGTTGATTTTTTAGTTAAACAAAGAGAAAGAGTAACGCATTTGGTTCAAGTTTCACTAACCTTAGAAAATGAGAAAACTAGAACAAGAGAACTTCGAGCCTTGGTTAAAGCTTCACAAGAGTTACAATATAGTGAAGACATGAAGCTTTGGTTAATCACGATGGATGAGAGTTCAGTAGAAGTTATAGATGGTTTTGAAATTGAGCTTATTAATGTTTTGGAGTGGTTGTTGCTTTAAAATTAATAGGAGAATAAAGCTATAAAATGAAGAAGCTTTTACCATAACCAAATAGAGTTGCAGGGGAAAAAATATATAAGGTAAAAGCCATCTATGAGAGTCGATAAAAAAATAAGAAAAAGGTAAAGAAATTTGACTCTCATGACCATAGTATAGTGGTTCTGTGTGTTTTAATCGTGTAGATATTTCTTTTTTTGTTTGAAACTGTACATTAAAATAGAAGCAGCAACAGCCACGTTAAAACTCTTAATATTATCTTCCATTTCTATATTAATTATACTGTCACATAAGCTTAAAATTTCAGATGAAATACCATGCCCTTCATGTCCCATAAGTAGAACCCATTTTTGAGGAATAGTAACTTCTGCTAAAGGTATGGAGTTAGGAGTTATCTCTGCTGCAAAAATTGTATAACCATTGGCTTTTAGTTTTTTTAGAGTTTCACTTATATCATCATATAAGTGAGTTTTTAAAAGGGACATATGCCCCATAGAGACTCTTAATGCTCGTCGTCCAAAAGGGTGAGGACCTTGATTGGGAAGTAAATAAGAGTTGACCCCCAATGCAGCAGCAGACCTAGCAATAGAGCCTACATTCTCTGTTGAAGTAATGTTGTCTAGCATAATAATATTGTCATCAAGTTCATTCACTGTTACCTGTGCAGGTCGTGTTCCATGAAGCATGACATTTTGGTGAAGCTTGTGACCCACAATGGTTTGCATGAGCTTTTTGTCAGCCATATAGAGTAGAGGAATCTTTTTTCTCTCTACCAGCTCTTTAAATTCATCATAGTACTCTTGTGTTGCAAGAAGACTTTTTACTTTTACATCTGTTTTTAGTAGTAGATTCACTACTTTTGAACTGTCTGCTATAAATGAGTTGTCTTTTGTAAATAGGTTGTCCCTTAACTGCTGGTATATACGAAGTTCAGGGATATTTATATCTGTAATTTCTATTAAATTCATAAAGAGATTATAGCAGAGTTAAGGCTGTAGGCTCTGTTTTAATATTAAGTTCTAACTTATGTCGTCCTATATTTAAAATAATTGGTTTGTCTAACTCTTTTAAAGCTGTAAGTTTAATGGTGTTTTTATCTATAAAAGTTATATCTATATTGGCTGGAAACATAAGAGTTTGTAGTACATCTGTTTTTGAGCTGGGTGGAAAGTAAAATATATTGCTCTCATTTTTACGTATGGTAAATCTATTTTGTTTGGCTGTTACTTTATGTAGAGGCTCTTTAAATGTTCTTGTTGTAAAAGACCAATCTTTTTCTACTTCTTTCCCATCAACCATAGCCACAAATTTGACTTGGTATTTACTGTTCCAATCGAGTCTCTTGAGAGGAAAAAGTACAAAATCAAACTTATTAAAACGTTGATTTGGGTCAGACTTTTGGTCATATATTAAAGTATCATCTATACGCTTACCCTCATTGTTAAAAAGTTCAAATTTAAGAAGTTTAACACTTTTAAAACATGCTTGATTGAAACTAACACTAATAGGAAAACCACTTACACGGTGGTTTGGTAGTGGGTCTGGAAGTTCATCAAAAAATGCTGCTGGAACATCTTTTTGGTTTTTAAATGGGTAAGTGACTACTTTTGCATTGTCATCTTTATGGCTATTGAGTGCTTGTACTAATAGTGCATTGGGAATATATCCCTCTTTAGGATTTTTAAAATTTCTCTCTTTGTAGAGTTTGTTAAGAGCTTTTGCACTCATGTCGTAGACAAAGGCTGTTTTTGTTTTTTCGTTAATATTTTGGCGTATACCAATGCCTATTTCATCAGATTGAAAGTCAAGAAAAGCCAAACGATGATAGATAGCAGAGAAGAGACCATCTACGGACTCTTTATAGTTTTGATTATTTGAGGATACATTTTCTATAACTAATGGTGTTTTATATCCAGCATAGACAATTCTATCAGATGCATATGTTCCTGTAAAGAGAGTTTTATTAGCATCTTGAAAATGTCCAATAGCATTGTTTTTTATAAGGTAGTCACCATGATTATGAGCTGCAGTTTTAAGTTGATTTTGTGAGGTGAAAGGAACAAGCCCAGCTCCTTTACGGAGCTTATTGAGGTAGTTTAAGGCAGCTTGTTCCTCTTTTTGTATTTTTAAGAGGGGTACATCTTTTATAATTATATTAGTAAGTGATTTTAAATTAGTCTCAGAAAGGTAATAGATATAGAGGGAGAAGAGAGTGAGTAACCCCAATATATAAGTACGTAAATTCTTTTTCATTTTCTATTACCTTCCTTCATTATTTTAACCCCACAGAAATTATAACACAAAAAAATAAAAAACAATATTAATCAACCAATATTCTAAAAAATAAATAATTAATTTAAAATACTATAAATAAATTGACAATTTTATCTATTTATACTATACTTTGTTAAATATTTAAGTTTTAGGAGTCAGATATGAAAGTGTCCCAATCAGCAAAAGAGAAGACAAAAGTGAAAATTTTAGAGTCAGCAGTAGAGTTGATGACCATTAAAGGGTATAAAAATGCCTCATTAAGAGAGATTGCAAAAGAGGCTGGAGTGAGTAATCCTACTATATATAACTACTTTCCTACGAAAGAGAAGATTCTTTACGCTTACATAGAACAAAAACTTATAGAGACCAATCAGGTGTTAAAAGAGATAGAAGATTTTCATACCTATACCCTTAGAGAGCAGTTGCAAACACTTATAGAGACACAGTTGGAGTTTTACCTAGAAGACCGTGAGTTTGTAACGCAGATTATGAGCATGGCATTGACTCCTTCTATGGGGGCGATGGAGCTTATATATGAAAGTAAAGAGAAGTTTACACAGATGGTTTCTGAAATGCTAGAGATTGCTATAGAAGCAGAAGAGATAGCTGAACCACCCTTTAAAGAGTACATGCCTCAACTCTTTTGGGACTACAACGTAGCTGTGGTTGCCTACTGGATAAAAGATGACTCTGAGATGTTTGAAAACACCACACAGTTTATAGACAACTCCATGGGGGTTATCGAGGCGTTGTTACACTCAAATATTTTACAAAAAACCTCTGACCTTGGGATGTTTATGTTTAAAACACACATGCTTTCAAGTTTACAAAAGTTTTCAACCAAGCAGAGTAGTTTTACTAAGATAAAAAGAAAATTAGGGGAGGTTTTCAATGAAAAATAATATACCAACAACAAAAACATCACGAGGTGCAGTAGTAGGAAAAGCGATGCTAAAAATTGGTGTAAGCCACTCCAAAGGTGTTGTTAAACGAGCTTTTATGAGTAAAGAGAAAAAAGAGGAGTCTCAAAAAGAGACCCACGCAGAGATAGCAAAAGTGATTATAGAGTCTCTTGGAACACTTAAAGGAATTTCAGTAAAAATCGCGCAACAGGTGGCTTTGGGATTACCATTTTTACCACAAGAGTACCTTGACGAGATTTCAAAATCCTTTAACTCTATTCCTCCTATTAATAAGGCTTTGATACGAAAAATTATTAAACAAGAGTTAGGAGACTACCCACAAAATGTCTATGATAGTTTTGAGTCAGAGGCTTTTGGAGCTGCCAGTTTAGGGCAAGTACACTTGGCAACTTTAGAGGGTGAAAAAGTGGCTGTAAAGGTTCAATACCCTGGAATAGCAAAAAGTATAGACTCAGACTTGGGTGTTCTAAAGTTTGCTCTAACTCGTTTTGCAAAAGGTGGAAACGTAGACCACTTAATGGATGAAGTGGAAGCCAGACTAAACGAAGAAGTAGACTATGAGATAGAGGCAGAAAATACAGACTTTTTCTATAATAATCTCAAGCATGACTTCATAGTTATACCTAAAGTTAACCATGAGTTGTCTACTAAAACAGTTATAACATCATCATTTTTAGAGGGTGATGGTTTTGAATCATTTTTAGCTAAAAATCCAACTCAAGAGGAGCGAAACCATTATGCACAGCTCATCTTTGACTCTTTCTTCATGGGGCTTTACCATATGCAGATGATACACGCTGACCCTAATCCTGGAAACTTTATCTTTATGGATGAAGGAAAACTAGGGCTTATAGACTTTGGTTGTGTGAAAAAGTTAGATGATGAGTTTTTAGCATCTTTTTCAAAACTGCACGTTTCACTAATGGACAAAGTAGATGACCATGAAATAACCCAGCAGTATGCCAACTTAAAAATGATAGACCAAGATAGCCCTGAAAAGATGCTGGAGTTCTACCAAGAGGTGATAAAACCACTTGACAGAATCTACATAGAGATTTTTGAGGGTGATAGTTACGACTTTAAGGAGAACAACGATTTTTCGGAACGTGGGTTCAATACCATTATGGAAGTACAAAAGAAGAGTATAACAGCTGTACATAATATGAACGAAGATTATATTTTTGTAGATAGAACCTTGCTTGGGTATTACGCTATGTTTGAGAAGATGGAAGCGACTATTGATACACGGTTTGCTCAGAAGTTGGTTAGGTATTAGATAATGAGTAATCTTGCTATTAGTGGAATATTAGTACTGACTTTAATGATTTTTATTTTTGCATCATTAAAAATACGTAATGAAAAATTATCTATCGGAAAGTTTGTAGGTTTAGTTCTTTTGCCATCTATATTAGTAGGAGTTGGTGGATACATTATAGGTTTATATTCTTATTTTTTTGAAGTAGAACATTATAAATCTTTTCCTTCTCCATTTTTTATATTTTTTCCAGCAATTTATGGACTAATTATGATGTTACCTTCTTTAATGTTATATGCTGTCCTTACACTCTCTTTAGAAAAAAAGTTTTCACCATCTAAATGGAAACTTTTTATCTGGGCAGGAGTTTTAGGTGGAGTAAGTACTTTACCTTATTTAATAGTTGCACCATTTGAATTTATAGTTGTTCCAATGATAACTGGAAGCTTAGCAATGATGATAGTTTATTTTTTTGATAAAAAAAGAAATTTAAGGAGTTGAACATGATAAAAAACAATTTACGAGTAATCTTACCTTTAGGCTTTTTCATCTTTATAGCATTCATCATCTATTTAGCCGATACAGCAGACTATAACTTTGCGTTTAGAGTGATTGGAAACATCCCAAATGGTGATAAGTTTATGCATGGTCTACTCTATGGCGTTATGGCTTTACTTTTGAATTATGGGCTAAACTTTAAAAGCAAAAAGATTTTTGGCTTTAACATGCAAATAGGGGCAATGATTGTCCTAACCTTTGCAGGGTTAGAGGAGATAACCCAATATTGGCTACCAAGTCGAACTTGTGATGTTTTTGATTTTGTGGCTGATGTGGTTGGGGTTACTTTGTTTTCATTTATACAATGGGGCAGAGAATAAAGCTATGAAATTAACGTAGGTGTGACACGGTCACACCTACGGTTTTTTATAAATCAATATAGAGGAGAGTAAAAATGAAACACTACGACATAACCATCATAGGAGCAGGACCAGCAGGTTCTACTTTGGCACGGACATTGGGTGAAAAATATAGAGTTTTACTAGTAGACAAACGCCCTTTAGATAAAGAACCCTCAAAGCTCATTAAAAATTGTGGTGGTCTCATTGCTCCTGATGCCCAAAAAGCTTTGGCTACTTTTGGTTTGAGCATACCTAAAGATGTTTTGGTTTCTCCTCAAATGTTCTCTGTAGAAAGCATAGATTTTGACAACGACATGGTACGAACTTATCAACGTCATTATATAAATGTGAACAGAGAGTGTTACGATAGGTGGCTTTATTCACTATGTGAAAAGAGCTGTGAACAACTGTTCTCGACTCGTTATAGAAATGTGAATAAAGTAGATGGTAAATATCAGCTCACTCTACTGAAAAATGGAGAGCATATAGAGGTCTCAACTGACATTATAGTGGGAGCTGATGGTGCAAATTCTAAAATAAAAAAAGAGCTTATTGGTAAAGAAGAACATGAGCCAAAACGTTACATAAGCATACAAGAGTGGTTTCCAAACAGAACAAATGTTAACCAGTTTGTAGCCATATTTGACAAGGAAATAAGTGACTTTTACTCATGGATAATCCCTGAAGATGACGGTATTATCTTTGGTTCAGCCGTAGAAGAGGGAAAGTCTGCACAGAAGTATCATGACTTACAAAAAGAGAAGTTAAAAGAGTATGGTTATGACTTAACTAACCCTACAAAAAAAGAGGGTTGCCACCTGCTACGTCCACTATCAAGTAAAGATATCTGTTTTGGAGAGGGTTCAGTAGCCCTCATAGGTGAAGCCTCTGGTTTAGTCAGCCCAACCTCTGCCGAGGGAATAAGCTATGCCATGCTCTCAGGAGATGCTTTGGGTCGTGCCATACTGGAAGACAAAGAGAACTTTTTAGAGCTTTATGAACGAAATGCAAAGTATTTAAAAAAGAATATTGATTCTAAAATGAGAAAGTACCCTATTATGTACAATCAGACCATTCGAAAGATGGTGTTTAAGTTGGGGCTTGGAGCTATTGAGGTGAATGGAAAATGAAAATCCTACTACTAAACCCAACCAACAGAGCCATAGGTAGCCGAGTACCAAAAGAGAAATTGCCTCCTTTAGGTCTGCTTTACCTTGGTGGTTCACTTATTGACATTGGCTATGACAATATAGAGCTACTCAATGCCGACTATAGTAATATGGCAGATGAATCTATTGTTGAGTATGTGAAAAACTATAAGCCTGATGTGCTACTCATAGGGCATTCAGGTTCTACCTCTGCACACCCTATAGCTGTACGGATTTGTTATAAAATAAAAGCCATTTTACCCAATGTTAAGATAGTCTATGGGGGTGTTTACCCCTCTTATCATGGGTATGAGATACTGCGTGATGAGTCTTGCATTGACTTTATTGTCAAAGGAGAGGGAGAGGCTGTTATTCGTGACTTGGTTCGAGCTATGGAAGTAGAAAAGTATGATGAGGTTAAAGGGATTGTCTACCGAAAAGAGAATCAAATAGTCACTACGCCCACAGCTGATACCATTAAAAACCTTGATGAGTACCGTGTGGCTTGGGAGCTGATAAACATTGCTGACTATAGCTACTGGGGTGATAAACGAGCCGTGGTGGTTCAGTTTTCACGTGGCTGTCCTCATAAGTGTTCGTACTGTGGTCAACGAGAATTTTGGGAGACTTGGCGACACCGTGACCCTGTGAAGTTTGCAAAAGAGTTGGCACGGCTACACCGTGAAGAGGGGGTTGAGGTCTTTAACTTTGCCGATGAAAACCCCACCACCAACAAAAAGGTTTGGAAACTCTTTTTAGAGACGCTTATTGCCGAAAATGTAGACGTAACCTTGGTAGGCTCTACACGAACCGATGACCTTGTACGTGATGAAGACATTTTACACCTTTACAAAAAAGCAGGGTTTGAGCGTTTTTTATTGGGCATAGAGAATTATGACGAGAGTACCATTGAAAAAATTAAAAAAGGTACAAGCATAGAGACCGACAGAAAAGCGATAGAGCTTCTTAGAAAAAACGGCATTTTGTCTATGGCTACCTATGTTTTTGGTTTTGAAGAGGAGCGATTTTCGGACTATTGGGGTGGGCTAAAAAAGATTATCTCTTATGACCCTGACCAGATTCAAACGCTTTACGCCACACCACACCGATGGACAAGCTATTTTCATGAGGTCAAACATAGAAACATTATACAGACAAACCTACAAAAATGGGACTATAAACACCAGATTATGGAGGTAAAGCATATCTCTCCTTTGGTGCTGTTTCTTACCATTAAAGCAATGGAGCTTGTTTTACAGCTACGCCCAAGAGCCATAAAACGTTACCTTTTCCACCCCGACCCAAAAATAAAACATGCCATTCGCTGGTACTACAGAATGGGTAGAAAAGTTTGGTTTCATGAGGTCTACAACTTCTTTTTTGATGATAAGAGGCTTAAGGTAGGTAGAGAGCTTCATAACTTTTGGAAGTATGTTTCTGTGAAGGGGAGAGAGGGATGAGAAGTTTAAAAGGCATTTTTGAAACTACTTTTATAGGTATTGTTTTTTTATTTTTATTATATAAACTTTTTTATATGTCTTGGTATGTTGATACCTATTCACATATTGATGCACGTGCCGAAAATGAAATGTATCAATGTATTGATGATGATAGAGAATATAAAAAAAGGTATTTTCAGGCTCAAGGAAAAACAGAGGATGAAATAAATAAGATAATGTTAGACTTAGAACCATTATATCAAAGAGAGATTCATAAAATGCAAAATAGTGCCTATGTAGATTGGGATATAGATTCCATAATGGGGTTAGAGGTTGGAATTTATTATAAATTTGATAAAGAGAGTTTAGAATTTTTTAATCAAATACCCTATATAAGGAAATCATATCATCCCAAAAGTTACTATAGAACTATAAGAATTGGCTGTGCACCTTATGGTGAAACTCGTTTAAAAAGCAAAGATAATTGGTATATTCCAAACATAACTTTATCTAAAGAAGAGTTGGTTTTATTGGAAAATAATAAAACTATTCCTCAAATTAAGTATAAATTTCTAGACATTTATAATAAAAAGAGAACAAAGAGCGATAATGAAGATTGGATGAATTCTTCTTATAAATCAATTGAACGTTATATTGAAGAAGAAAAATAAAGGAAAAAAAATGAAAACAGTAATCACAGGAAGAACAGGCTTCATAGGAAAAGCCATCTATCAACACTTAGAAGAGAATGGCTTTGAGTTGCTTAACTACCGATGTAAAATAGATTTTATGAATCCCCCTATGCACCAAGAACTTGTAGAGATGTTTAAAAAGGTCGATGTAGTTATAAATGCCGTAGGGATTATTGCTGAGACAAAAACAAAAACCTTTGAGCAGATACATACTTTAACACCCATAGCTCTTTTTGATGCTTGTAAAAAAGCAGGGGTCAAAAAAGTTATTCACATCTCTGCTTTGGGTACGCAAACGGGTACGACAGACTACCATGTGACAAAAAACAGAGCCGATGAGTATTTGAGAGCTTCTAGTTTGGACTATGCCATTTTACACCCCTCTGTGGTCTATGGAGATGACGGCAAAAGTACGGCTCTTTTTCAAGCCTTGGCTACCTTGCCACTCACTCCCATCATAGGTGATGGTTCACAACTTTTACAACCCATACGCGTAGAAGATTTGGTAGCAACTGTTCAAAAATGCATAGAGTCAGAGGAGAAAACCATAGAGTTAAATGTGGTAGGTGAAGAGCCTGTGACTTATAAAGAATTGCTAGAGACATTTAGAGCTTGGTTGCGTCTACCCCCTGCAAAATCGGTATCTACCCCAACGATAGGAACAAACGTACTTGGCAAAATTTTAGGAGAACCTACGGTTAATCAGGACAACATAACCATGTTAAACGAAGGAAACTCAGCCTCTGTAAAACCCTTGGCTGACTTTTTGGGCTATACCCCTGTAGGCATGAAAGAGAACCTTGGAGCTAAAGAGGCAAACAACGCTCAAAAGCTTTACGCATCACTCTATCTGATTCGTCCTTTTTTACGCCTTATCATAGGTTTTGTATGGATATGGTCTGGAATAGTCTCTGCCTTTTTGTACCCACAGCCTTTAGCTTTGGAACTTTTACATGAGATAGGTATTCCTATTGGGATAGCTGTGCCTATGTTATATGTGGCTTCATTTTTAGACATAGCTATTGGAATACTAACCATTATAGGTTTTAGGTTACAACTGTTGCTAAAGTTTCAACTGCTTGTTATTGTGGTTTATACTTTGTTGTTGACAGCTTTAGCTCCTTACCATTGGTTGCATCCTTTTGGACCTGTTTTGAAGAACTTGCCGTTGGTTTTGGCTATTTATATTTTGGGGCGTTTGGAGAAGTATCGGTAGATTCGATTTTATCGAACAATAAACAAAAAGGGCAGACACATCGGTCTGCCCCTACGGGTTTTTTTAATCTATGTGACCTGTAGGGGTAGAGCGATGTCTCTACCCACTGTCTCTACCCATTGCTTTTACCCATATTAGCAAACAAAATTTAAAGGAAAAATTATGGAATACACTACATTACTTTTCATCCACGTAACATCAGTCATTTTACTATTAGGTGTTGGAGGAGGGTCTGCTTTTTATAAATTTATGTCCGATAGGTCTAAAAATGTAGAGGTCATCGTCCATACCAACAAACTAGTAGTCTTAGCTGATTGGCTCTTTACAACTCCTTCGGTACTACTCCAACCCATTTCAGGTTTTATGCTGATGAACCTTATGGGTTACAGTTTAGATAGCTCATGGCTTTATATCTCTGTCATGCTTTACATCTTCTCAACCCTGCTTTGGTTGGTGGCTGTCTACTTGCAAATACGCATGAAAAATATAGCTCTTTTAGCTCAAAAAGAGAAGAGAGCGTTGGATGAGGTCTATTTTAGATTGGTGAACTACTGGATAGGGCTTGGAGTTTTTTCTGCTTTAGCAATGGGTGGGATTTTTTATTTGATGGTTTTTAAAATATAGAGAGGGGATTAATCCTTTTCTATCTTCTTTTTGATATAATTTTTCATGCAAAATATAAATATAAAATTAAAAAAACTAGGTAAAAGAAAAATTAAAGAAATTAATTTTGAAATCGAAAATAGCATAGCCAATTTAAAAGAACTCATCACTGAAATAGTCAAAAGTGAAGTCTCCAAATTTAACGACAAACTTGAAAACCCCCTGCTTGTCTCCTTTTTAAGCACAAAAAATATCGAAGAGAAAGCTCAAGAGGGAAAGGTCGCCTTTGGAGAGAACTACAACCAAGATAAAGCTGTTGAGAGTGAAGCCATAGAGAATGCTCTTTTGGCATTTACAGATGGGATGTTTGTGGTGTTTATAGATGATGATGAGATTAAAGATTTAAATCAGAATATAAATATTACAGAAGCAAGTGAGGTGGTCTTTTTAAGATTGACCTTTTTAACGGGAACCTATTGGTAAGGAATAAGAGATGATAACTAAAGAAGAAGCAAACAGATTTTTAGAGACAAGAAAAATAGAAAAACCAAACTTGGGTAAGTTGATTGATTATGAAGCCTCTTATAGACAACTTGGAAAGATTATAACACTCTCAACCAAAGAGCATAAAGAGAATGCAAAAAAACACTACTCCAAATCACGCAGTGTTGATGCTATAAACATTGAACTTTTTCAAGAGATTTTTCCTGACAAAGAGTATGACTTTAACCCCTTTGAGAGTGAAGAGGGAGAGCGTTTGGCAAAGTTTCTTTTTGGAGAGGTTTTAGGTTCTACGGTTGCTAAAGCGTGGGATAAGATAAATGAAGAGCCGTATCAGACAGGTTACTATAGACGCTCTTTTAGAATGGAAAAACCTACTAAAGATTATTTAAAAAAGAAGTTAACTTGGTTACAAGAGTTATATAATAGACGTATAAACAGTTCTGCCTTTTTTAACATGAGTATGGGTGAGATTGTCCAATACATGGTCTATGGTTCAGGCTACTACAACTCCTATGCCCTCAATATCGCTGTCTATGTAGAGAGAGAAAACCAAGATGAGCTAAAAGAGCTTATTTGGGATATTTTTCTAGCAGAAGATGAGATAGGGGCTGTAACAGGTGGGTTGATACGAGGTCTGTTACTAAGTAACGATGAAGCCTCTTGGGAGATGGTAGCAAAACTTCTACTCTCTGCTCAACGTCAAGAGGGGTTACGACAAACCATTTTAGAAGCACTTGATGAGACCTCTGTGGGTGCGTTAAAGTACATGATAAAAGTGATTTTAGAGAATGACCTCTACCGTTTTAGTTCAGTAGTCCGTGCTGTAGATACATGGTTTGGTTTTGGTTGGGAAGCTCCTAAAAAAGCCGTTATTAAAAAGATTTTAGAGCTTAGTAACCACTACTTTGAAAATCTTGACGAGATAGAAAAAACCATGCAAAAGAGCCGTAACAACCTAGAAATTTACGTGGCTCTTTGGGTTAAAGCAGTAGTTCATGATGTGGGAGATGCAAACCTTTTAGCCATAGAGATGATAAAGAATGACAAAACCAAAGAGAAGAAACTTCTAGCCTTTATGTTTATGAAAGAGACAGAGCGAACCGATACCTCTTTGGTTGAGTGGATTTATGAAAACTTTGGAGAGGGGGATGTGTTTTTAGACTATTATATGCTTGAACTTCTTCCTAAGTCTCAATCAAAAGAGATTGTCTCTAACCTTTCTGAAAAGATACAAACTGTAGCCAAAAGCATTCCAAAAGATGGGGTTAAACTCAAAGGAAAAGTCTTTGAGTGGAAAGAGTTGCATCTTCGTTCGGACTATTTTTACAATAAACTTATTGTTAATGCATCAGATGAGCTTTTAAAAGAGTTGGGAGAAGATATTTCAGCCATTCCATCAGATGTTAGAGATACCTATATACAATATATTTTTCCCAACCATAAGCTTTGGGGTTGGGATATTTCAAGCATTCATAGAAAAAAAATAAAACCATTAGAATTGGATGAAAATTCTTGGAAAAGAGAGATTCTCTATCAGGCATTGGTGGATAAAAACACGAGTGTTCAAGCGACAGGACTAAATGTTTTACGCTCTATTAAACTCTATGAGAAAGAGTATCAAGTTATAGAAGATTTGTTTAAACGAAAATCTAAAAACCTACGTAGTTTCCTAATAGAGTTTGTTTTAAAACAAGATGAGCCACAGATTAAAAGTTTGGTTGAGGAGCTTATTGAGGCTAAAGATTCGTCACAACGCTTAGGTGCATTGGAGATGTTAACCCTGTTAGATGCAAAAAAGAAGATGAACACTTTTGTGACAGAGAAGATAGAAAATTATGCCCAAAGAAAAAAAATCTCTAAAAATGAAGAGGTCTTTTTAAGTAAATTTAATACCAAGGAAGAGGAGCTAGAGTTTACCCATGCCAATGGTTATGGTGTTATTGACTACAGTAAACTGCAAGAGATTTATAAACCAACAGATAAATTTAGTAGCATAGCGAGTGATAAAAACATTTTTGATGAACTTATAGACCATGAAAAAATTGCTAAGGCTATTAATGGCTTAGTTGATATCTTTAAAGCCAATGAGAACCATGAGTACTCATATACAGATTGGGATGGAGAGTTGGTCACAACCCTTTTAAGCAAAAAAGTTACCCATAGTAAATATGATTTAAAAGGCTTAACCAAAGAGGAGAAGTTTAAACTTTTACCTCTTTATGAGCTGTGGGAGAAGTGGTATAGTGAGTCCGATTTAACCGATATTGAGATGATGGTTGCCTATGGAGCAACAACTAGTAAAAGCTACAGTTACCTTTATAAACCCTCAAAAACGATTATTGAACGGTATTATCCTCAGGTTAAAGGCATGAATTTAAAGATAGAAGACTCTTGGCGAAGTTTTGATACAAAAATTCATAAAATTATAGAAGAGGTTTTTGATACCTATTGTGATAGAGCTACCATAACCTCTTTTCAATTGGATATGCGTGAGAGCATGATGATGAATTACCCTAGTCAGTTTCAACACTACTATAACTATGCTATTTCAAGTAATTTAGAGAGCTATTATGATTTGGGTTCAAGAGAGTTGGAGTTAATAGAGAGAAGATGGAGATTGGACATGAGCCTTCTTTATAGCAGACTCGATAAAAGTTTATCTAAAACATCATCGGAATTGGCAAAAAATATTAAAAGTGTAAAGATGGATAACTTTCCAAATAATACCTTTGTACTTCGTCTCTATAGAGAGGGAGTTTTAAACGAGCATGATTTCTTTTATCAACTGCTTTTGGAGGGAAGAGGTATGATAGGCTATTTTGAAAACAGAAATTCAAAAAAAGAGAACCCTCTTTTGAGCCTTTCAAGCGATTCAAAAGAGTTACTAGAGCGTAACTATGCTCAGTTAAAAAAGAACTTTTTAGAAGTAGAACTGTTAAGAGGAGATTTGGAGACAGAAGTGAGTGACTATGTTCATTCTTTTTCTAAAATTGAAGGCATCGACTACTTTAAAAGAATTTTACTTCTAATAGGCAAAGCAAAACTCAACACCCATACCTTCTCTTCTATGTTAAGTAAGACTCATGCCAAAACAGATGAGAGCTATGAAGATTTTGAAAACTCTGTAAAAGCGTTAAAACTTACAAAAAAACGATGGTTAGAGGTAGCGATGTACGTGCCACAGTGGTCGGAGTGGATAGGAAAGTTTATAAAATTAGAAGCTCTTAAAGATGCCGTCTATTGGTTTAGAGCTCATGCAAGTGAAAGCTACTATATAAGCGATGAGGAGAAGGCTCTTATTGGACGCTATTCTAACATCTCCATGACTGACTTTGGACGAGGTGCATTAGATTTGGATTGGTTTAATAGCATCTACCCACAAATAGGAAAAGCCAACTGGTCTGTTTTAACCGAATTTGCAAAGTACACCCAAGGTGGACACCGTTTGGTGAAGCTCTATTCGTCCATTATTTTAAAAGAGGTAAAAATACGTGAGATTACCCAAAAAATAAAGACAAAAAGAGACAAAGACTACCTCCGTGGTTTGGGGCTTGTGCCGTTGAGTAAAAAGACCCCTCAAAAAGATTTACTCACTCGATACAACCTCATGCAGACCTTTTTAAAAGAGAGCAAACAGTTTGGCTCACAACGTCAAGAGAGTGAAAAAAATGCTGTAGAGATTGGCATGGATAACCTCTCAAGAACAGCTGGCTACAGCGACAGCATTCGTTTGTCCTTGGCGATGGAAGCCAAAGCAACCAAAGAGATAATGGACAACTCTCGTTTAGAGTTTGACAACGTTGTGTTAGAGCTAAAGATAGATGCTTTTGGAAAGGCTGATATATTTGTACTCAAAGATGGAAAGAGTCAAAAGAGTATCCCTGCGAAATACAAAAAAGAGAAAACCGTTAAAGAGTTGGTTGCCAACAAAAATTATCTTAAAAAACAGTATTCACGCATTATCAAATTTTTAGAGGAGTCGATGTTAAATCAAGAGGCGTTCTCGTATGAAGATATAGAGATGCTCATGCAACACCCTGTGGTTAAAGCACTTCTCTCTAAGTTGGTACTGCTAAACGAAAAGAGTAGTGGATTTTGGAAAGAGAGTGGCTTGGTTGACGTAGAAGGAAACAGCATCGAGGTTGAGAGAAGCACCAACTTTAAAATCGCCCATCCTGTTCACCTGCACCAACAAAAAGTTTGGTCTGCTTATCAAAAGTATGCCTTTGACCATGAGCTGGTGCAACCCTTTAAGCAGATATTCCGTGAGCTTTACCTTGTAACTGAAGATGAAAAAGAGAAAGCGATTCACTCTAAACGTTATGAGGGGCATCAGATTCAAGTACAAAAAACGGTGGCACTTCTAAAAACACGAGGCTGGAGAGTAGACTACGACGAGGGATTACACAAAGTCTTCCACAAAGAGGGCTATGTAGCACGACTCTACGCCATGGCAGACTGGTTCTCGCCATCGGATGTAGAAGCTCCAACCTTAGAACACGTCAGTTTTGAGTCACTAAAAGATTACCGAGACATTAAACTGGTAGAGGTGGATGAGGTGATTTTCTCCGAAGTGATGAGAGATGTAGACCTAGTAGTCTCTGTTGCTCATGTGGGTGGCGTTGACCCTGAGGCGAGTCACTCAACCCTAGAGATGAGAGCCGTACTAGCCAAAGAGTCAGCACGACTCTTTAAGCTTGACAACATAGAGGTCAAAGAGCGACACATCATCATAGCAGGTAAACTGGCAACCTATTCGGTGCATTTAGGCAGTGGAATGGTCAGCAAAGATGGTTTGAGCTTGTCGATTATCCCTGTGCATTCACAACATCGTGGACGACTCTTCCTACCATTCATAGACGACGACCCAAAATCAGCAGAGATTATCTCTAAGATGAAGATGTTAGCAGAAGATGATAAGATTCAAGACCCTACGGTTTTGGAGCAGATATTGGGGGAGTAGGAATAATGTTTTTAAAAATAATGAGATAAGTAGATGGATATTTACGAAACAATAGCTATATTAAAAAAAAATTGGTATAGAAATAGAGTAAGTAAAAAAGATATTAAATTTCTAACTGAATCTTTTCAAAAAATATTTCCTCAAGATTATCTACTTTTCTTAAAAGAACTTGGGGGAGGTAGCTATATATTTAAAGATTTATTATTTTCATTTTGGGGTGTCGAAGAAATTGTAGAACTTAATCAAGAATATCAAATCAATAAATATCTTGGTAAAGAACTTATTGGCATTGCTACAGATGGTGGAGAAATATGTTTTTTATTAGATTTTAGAGTTAGAGGTAAAGTAAAATTTGCTTCTTGTTCTTTAGGAGATTTAGATATTGATGAAGTAAAAATTTTAGCTGATTCCTTTACAGAGGCTTTGCAATTGATGCTAGAAGAAAAAATAACATTAGATGATATAATCTAGTAAATGCATATAGAGAAAAGAGAAGAATAAAAGGGTTACTAATGGGAAGATATATAAATATAGATAAGGAGTTGTTTATGAAATTAAGAGATGAACAGATAGAAAAATTTGGAGATGTTCCTCCACCTTGGGTTTGCTATCCTAACTATCATCCCTACAGTATGGGTTGGAGAATGGGTTCAGGAGAGACGCACATTATGGTTTTAAATGACTGGCTTGATGAACAAAACTTTAATTACGAGGAGCGATTAAACTATCTAAAAAAGTATCCTGCACCTCCAAGATGGTATGCGCGGATTATCTCTTTTTTACTAGAGGTTGATACGGTTGAGTTTGATGAAAAAGATTGTTTACCTTATCTTGAACAGTTAAAAGAGTTAGGCTTTAAAGATACCGATAAGTTTATGGAAGATTTAGAGCGAGACCATTGATTTTAACTCATAATGCTATAATATGCTAGAAACCTGAGTTCGACGGAATACCATATCCACAAAAGCCTAAAAATAGGTAAGATTTTAAAAATCAAATTTGTAGGACCAGCCGTAGCTAATTCAAAAATTTTATTTAGGAAAGATTGCTTATTTTTAGGCTTCCCTACGGGTTTTACGAGGTTTCCCACATGCTTAGACAGATTTTTTTGAATTAACTAGTTAGTCCTGCAAAAATCTATCGTTGCCTATGAAAAATCTCATAAAATTGTGGATATGGTATTCCGTCGAACTCAGGTTAGAAGATACAAAGGGCAAAAATGAAAAAGATAATTTATGGAAATAGTAATTTTCGAAAAGTAAAAATAAACAATGATTATCTTTACATAGATAAAACAGAGTTTATAGAAAAACTAGAAAAACTAAATGAAGACTTTTTAATTTTCTTACGCCCAAGACGCTTTGGAAAGTCCCTTTTTCTCTCTACGCTTCAATACTATTACGATGAAAACTCTGCCCATGAGTTTGATGCGATATTTCAAGAGACCTACATAAAAAACAATCCAACCCCTTTGAAGAGTAGCTTTCGTATTTTGTTTTTTGAGTTTTCGGGGATAGAGATTGAAAATCAAGATATTGAAGATATAAAAAACAGCTTTAGAGTCAATGTAAAGGTAAGTTTAGAACGATATTTAAACAGCTATGGTTATGACCCATTTATTATAGAACGATTAGCAAAAATTGATAAACCTGCTGATATGCTCAAAGAGTTTTTAGAGATTATTAAAGATGATAAAGTTTACTTACTCATAGATGAATATGACCAATTCGCTAATGCAATATTGGCAAAAAATATGAAAGATTTTTTAGAAGTTGTAGGAAAAGGAGGATTTGTACGAAGCTTTTACGAAGTCTTAAAAGGAGCAACCCAAATGGGTGTGGTTCAAAAGATGTTTATAACAGGAGTAACGCCTATTACCCTCGATAGTTTAAGTTCTGGGTTTAATATTGTCTCCAACATCTCAAACAATAAAAAGTTTAATGCAATGGCAGGGTTTACAGGGGATGATGTAAACAACTCTTTGGAAAACTCTATCTTTAACAAATGTGAAGAGATAGATAAAGAAGAGTTATTAGAAAAAGTAAAAAAATGGTACAACGGTTACTTATTTCATGTAGAAGCCAATGAGAGAATTTATAATTCAACGTTGGTTAACTATTTTATTTCTCAATACAATTATGATAATTGTACTATGCCCATAAAAATGTTAGACAGTAATGTAGCTAGTGATTATAAAGCCATTATGAAACTCTTTAACATTGGTGATAGTGATAGAAACTATAAAGTTTTAGAAGAACTTATAGAAAATGGTAGGGTAGTAGGAATCATAAAAGATAGATACGACCTAAACCAAGAGTTTACGCAAGATGACTTTATTACGCTTATTTACTCTATGGGATTCATTACTATAAAAGAGCAGATAACAGCTGAGCTAAATATCTTTGAGATACCTAATTATGTAATTAAAATTCTCTACTTTAACTACTTTGCAATTGAGCTACAACGACGGAATGACTTTAAATTAAATGACTCCTTTTCTCAAATAGTAACCAAACTGCTATTAGGAGACATAGAGCCATTTA